>CAVOAJ010000068.1:0-8222 GCA_963693605.1 Dehalococcoidia bacterium
TGCGTTCTGTGTGTCATTCAGCAAGCCGGCAAACTGTGCCCAGACGCCTGCGCCCTGGTAAGACTTCACACCAAGCGGTGCGCCGTGCAGGTGCTCCTGCATGTCTCGGAAGCTTGGGAAGATGACAGAACTCTCACCCGCCAACAACAGCGCTTCGGGGTTGGAGGTGACCAGAATTCCCTGCTCATCCAGCAGTTTGATGGCCAATTCCGTTGCGTCTGCCTCACCGAACTTCAGTGCAACGTAGCTCATGCCGCCAAAGAAATAGCTGGTGTTGGTGACAATTTTGTCCTTCCACTTTGGGTCAAGGAAGTCGTGCGGGTCGTCTGGTAACCCGGAGCCGGAGATGAGGTCCGTGTTGTACCACATCACGTAGGAGTTGCTGCTGTCATACATCATGTAAGGCCGTGCAGGGTCAGTGAACTCACTGGGCACGCCGTACTGAGTCCAGTCAATGTTGGTGTTAAAGAGATCACGGTCGTGGACCGGTTGGTAGATGGTGTACGCGCCGCCAAAGGAGTCGGTAGAGTGCTGGCCGGCCTGACTGGACTGAATGATGGCTGCGGCCGTACCAAACTGCTTGCCCTGACTTTCAATGGTTAGGCCGGGGAATCGGGCCTCAAACGCCCGGCTGGCGTTGGGATCCACTTCAGCGAAGGCCCAAAGGTGAATGACGCCGTCTTCAAAGGTGAGCGCCTCTCTGTAGAGCTTCTCAAAATTTGCTTCCATTTGCGACCAGCCGCCGCCCGGCTGGTCGCAAATCGTTGAGGGTGACAATGCCAGACAGTCGCATTTCTTCAGAGATTTGAACCGTGGGAGTGGGTGTGGGCGCAGATTGTATCGATGTCGCAGTGGGCGTTATGCCCGGCGCTAACGTGGCGGTTGGAGACGCAGAGTCAGTTTTTGGCGTTGCCGTGGGGTCACCATTGCATGCTGCCGCTAGCATGCAATTGCTATAATTACGACAATCAATGGGTAGGCCCGAAATTCTGACATTCTCATGGTTCTCTCCCTGGATTCTAGGACGTATCAGTAGACGATAGCCGCCATATTCTATGAATCTCGGCAACCACATTTTCGTGAATCGTGGCAGTATATTACAACCTCGGAAGGTCAACACATCAATTGCGACGCCCCCTGCGGCGGTCTCATAAAGCCTTAAATTGCCAACCAGCTTGACAGGCCGCCCGCGGCTGACTATCGTCGGCCTGCGCCAACTGGCCTTCAAAAACCGTGAGTGGGGGCTGGCACCTTGGGATTAAGGAGAATGAACAATGGCTACTAGCACCAAGAGCACAGAGACAATGCCGTCCATTGCGCCAGCAGTGGAAAAGTTCGTGCAGATTACCGATGTCAATGCGAGATATATTGAGACTGGCGAGGGCGAGCCAACAATCGTCATCCACGGCGTGGGCTTCACCAACAGCGGTGAGGTCTGGCTTCCCGCCATACGGGCGGGGTTGGGCGACAAGCTGCACCTCTATTGCATGGATAACGTTGGCTGGGGCGCAGGTGACCGCCCGGTCTCCGAGTACTCCATTTCCTACTTTGCGGACTATATCCGGGAGATACAGGACGCCCTGGGCTACTCCAAGACCAACATCATTGGCCATTCCCTGGGCGGCTGGATAGCGGCGGTTTTTGCCTACGAGAGCCCTAACCGTGTACGACGGTTGGTGCTGGACAACATCGCCGGCATGAACGCCACGCCTCCTCCCAACGTTGCGGGGTTCAAGCCTCCCACCCACGAGCAATTGCTGGGAGGCCTCCCTGACCGCTTCTCCGCTTCTAGGGACATTGAGGAGCAGGCCGCCTTTCAGTGGCGCAACGTGAATACGCCGGGAGCTACGGAGGCCTTTACACAGATCACCAAGCACCTGAACGACGGCGCTATGCGGCGTCGCTATCACCTGAAGCGGCGCTTGAGCAAAATCAGCGTACCCACCCTAGTGTCCTGGGGCAGGGAGGCTGATGGACTCTTCCCCGTGTCCGCAGGGCAGGAGGTAGCGGCAAGCATCCCCGGCGCGCGGCTGGAGCTTTATGATGGTGACCACTTTGCCAACCAACAGCACCCTGACCAGTTCGTCAAGCTGATGACGGACTTCTTGGCGTAAGCCTGAGGCTTAAGCAGACTACTGACCAGGGAGTGGGCAACCGCTCCCTGGTTGCATGTTACGAGCCCTTAATGAAGGGATAGGAGGCCAGAGTTCATGCCGGATGCATTGAAGATTGCGGTGACGGCGGATGACATGCAGCTCTTCAAGGACGGGCCACACCTGGACCGCCTGCGAGAATATGGCCAGGTGTCGGTCTACCCCAACCTGCCCAAGACCGTGGAGGAGCAGATAGCGCGGTCAGCGGGTGCGCAGATAGTGGTGGGTTCCAGCAGCGCTCTGGACTGGCCAACGGAAGTGTTCAACGCTCTGCCTGACCTCAAGCTGTTTACCTCTGCCACCATAGGCATGGACTCGGTGGACTTGGCAGCAGCGGCGGCCAACGGCGTGACTGTGTGTAACGTTCCTGGGAAGACCTCCCCCGTGGTGGCGGAGCACGCTCTGGCACTGATGCTGGCCGCCGCAAGACGCCTTCCCGCCTATACAGCCGCGCTTCGTGGTGGAGCTTGGCCCAACGTCCACGGGACATATCTGGCAGGAAAGACCCTGGGAATTGTGGGTACGGGAAATTCAGGGGCGCACCTGGCGCGACTTGCCAGGGGCATCGGTATGAACGTGGTGGCGTGGACGTTCAACCCATCGGAGACAAGAGCGGCGGAGCTTGGCGTACGGTTCGTTGAGTTGGACGATCTCTTGCAGACAGCGGACGTGGTGAGCCTGCACGTACGCCTGACCAGCGATACACGCCACCTTATAGGCAAGCGACAGTTCGCCATGATGAAGCCCGGCTCCTTCCTCATCAACGTTGCCCGGGGGCCAATCGTCGACACGGACGCTCTGGTGGAGGCGTTGAACTCAAGACACCTTGCGGGTGCAGGGGTGGACGTTTTCGATTCTGAGCCGATGCCGAAGGACCATCCGCTGCTTGCGTGTGAAAACGTGGTGCTCACGCCGCACAGGGCTGACAACACGCCTGAGGGCAACGCGTTCCTGGCTGACGGCGTTGTGGAGAACGTCACGGCCTATCTGGCGGGCCATCCCCAGAACGTGGTTACTGCGTCTTAGTCTGGGGAAGGGGTTCACGTGACGGCGGACGGGTAACCTGGGCCACGAGGCCCATGATGACCCACGCAGCCAGCACCAGTACAAAGGCCCAGAAGTAGGCACCAGAGAGGTCGTATATCCCGGCAATGATGAGCGGTCCTGACGCCGTGGATATGGTCAGAATGGGACGCATGATTCCATTGATGGAACCCAGGTGTCCCCGGCCAAAGTAGTCAGCCACAATGAGGGGCTGGAGCATCACCCACCCGCCAATGGCCATGCCGGAAACCGCCGCGAAAGCAAACAAACTGGGCGTGGAGTTCACGTTCATCAGCATCACCACGGTTACCGCAATAATGGCTGCCTGAACGGTCAACAGGTATCGGGCTGGGAAGCGGTCAGCAAGATAGCCCCAGAGAAAGACTCGGAAAAGTATGGAGAAGACCGCGTAAACGGATATGGCGTAGGAGACAGTGGCAGGGCTGATGCCGGAATCAGTGAGATAAGGAATCCAGTTAGGTTGGTATCCCTGCAATCCCAGCCCCCCAAGCCCCAAGATGAGTACCAGCAACCAGAACACAGGACGGCGGACGACCTCCTGCCGGGTGAGGCTTCGTCCGTGCATTCGCATGTCGCTGGGGCTCAGAGTCCCCCCTGGCCTCTCAACCATCCTTATCGGCTCCGTGGCCCCGTCGGGCAATAGGCCCAAGTCTTCCGGTTGTCGTCGCATCAGCGCTGCCAGGGGTGCCAGAATCACCAGACCCGCAACGCCCAGGATGAACCAGGTGTCCCGCCAGCCCACGGCCTCTAGGATGGGATTAAGGAATAAAGGGAAAAATGCCCCCGCGCCGGTCCCCATGGTGGCCAGGCCCAGCGCTCTTCCCCGCTTGCGGACAAACCACTTGGGCACCACAGTCTGCGCCAGGAAGAAGCCGGACCCCAGCATGGAGATGCTGCCCACCACTCCAAAGAGCGCATAGAACTGCCACGGCTCCTGTACGAATCGTAAGCCCATGAGAGAAACACCCAGGCTCACGGCCCCTATCATGGTGAGGACCAGCGGCCCCTTTGGCCTGTCCATGTAAGGCCAAATAAAGGGGGCGATCATGCCACTTAAGAGGGCGCGCAGCGTCAACGCACCAAATATGGTGGAGCGTGACCAGCCAAGCTCACTCTCCATGGGGCTGATCAGGGCACTTAATGCCCAGGACGCCGTGCCGACGGCAAAAGCACCGCTCACAACGGCAATGGCCACAATCAGCCAGCCATAGAAGAAAGGCAGACGAACCACAGGTGGTTTTGGTAGGGGAGCCTCGGCAGGGTTGGACTTCATAGCTTCTATGGAGCATAGCAGTTTGAAAGCCCTTTGGCTTTCCGTCCAAGAGGCTTGCTGGTGTAGGATTGCCCCATGACATCAGAATTACTGAGTCTTATCGGGAACACGCCACTGGTTGAGCTGACTCGTTTTTCACCCAAGCCTGGCATCCGCATCTTTGCCAAGCTGGAGGGCCAGAACCCCAGCGGTAGCGTGAAGGACCGCATTGTGCTGGCCATGGTGGAGCAAGCGGAGCGGAACGGCATGCTCAAGCCCGGTGACACCATAGTGGAGGCCAGCAGCGGTAATACCGGCATTGCCCTGGCCATGGTGGGCAAACAGAAAGGCTACAACGTGAAGGTGGTCATCCCCCGGCAGGTGGCCCCCAGCATCAAGGACATTCTGGACCTCTACGAGGCTGAGGTGGTCTGGTGTGAGCCCTTTGCGGGCATGAAGGGCGCAATTGATATAGCCAAAGAGGAAGCAAATGCAGATGGGCATTACCTGCTTGGTCAATTTTCCGACGCCACCAACGTCCAGACGCACTATCACGGCACGGGGCGTGAGATAGTTGAAGCGCTGCCGGACGTTGACGTATTTGTGGCTGGCATTGGTACGGGCGGCACCGTCATGGGTGTGGGCAAGCGGCTGAGAGAGACCAACCCGGACGTGCGCATCGTAGGCGTGGAACCTCGGCTGGGAGAGCAGGTGCAAGGGTTGCGGAGCCTCTCTGAAGGGTTCATTCCGCCGTTGTTGGACCTGGACCAGCTTGACGGGAGATTCCTTGTTGATAGCGCCGCTGCCATGGAGACCGCTCATAACGTCATCAGGGCTGAGGGCATAATGGCAGGCGTCTCAGCGGGCGCTACATTACACGCGGCGTTGCGCGTAGCTGAACGGATGGACAAGGGGAACATCGTAGTGATGTTCTCGGACGGCGCTTGGAAGTACCTGCCTGCCCAGCCTTGGGCTGCGGCTGCTGAAGGCGATGAATCGTTGGATGAGACCCATTGGTGGTGAGGGTGCGATGAACGTTGGTTTTGTTGGCCTCGGAAATATGGGCAAGCCCATGGCGCTGAACCTTGTCAAAGCTGGGTTCGACGTTGTGGTCCTATCACGCAGTCAGGGCCCGGTCGATGAACTTGTGGGGGCAGGAGCCTGTCAGGTGGGATCGTTGGTGGAGATTGCGACCTTCTGCGATGTGGTCTGCACTTGCCTCCCTGAAGTGAGCACCTCTGAGCACGTTTATCTTGGCAGTGATGGCCTGGTGGCGTCAGGCCGCCCCGGCCAGGTATTGGTGGAGCACAGCACCATTAGCCCATCCTTGGCCCGGCGGGTAGGGGAGGCCGCTGCCGCGCGTGGCGTTGGCTATCTGGATGCTCCCATCAGCGGCGGCGTTGGCGGAGCCACCGGCGGCACGCTCACCATCATGGCCAGCGGCGATACTGAATGGTTCAAAAAGGCAAAACCCGTGCTTGAAGGCATGGGCAAAAACATCCATCACGTTGGTGCTGTGGGGCAGGGCACCATGTTCAAACTGGTGAACCAGTTGCTGACGTCAGTGCACACACTGGCGGCCTGCGAGGCGCTGTTGCTTGGCAAACGTGCGGGGGTTGACCTCAACCAGTTGGTGGATGTGTTGGAGACCTCATGGGGGGCCAGCACGCTGCTGCTCCGCCATGCACCTCTCATCATAAGCGGCGACTACGGCTCCCAGGCGCCCACGCGTCTGCTGGTCAAGGACATGGGACTTATCCAGGAGGTCGCTGACGAGCTTGGCGTGCCGCTGCCCCTGGGCGAACGCACCCGTGCCTTGCTGGACGAGGCTGTGCAACGTGGCCTTGGCGAGGTAGACGTGGCATCGCTGATTACGGTGCTGGAGGCTGGGGCCTAGCTTCGGGCCTTATCTGTCCGCACTTCCACTCCCGCAGCTTCCTCTTGCAGACGTACCGTCACCATGTTGTCCTGATCGCCCCAACCACGGTCCATGCCCTCCTGGATGCGCTGGTCAGCCATCTCAATCAACGCCATGGGCACGTCCAACTCTTTGGCCAAGTCCAGGGCAAGCCCCACGTCCTTGTGAGAGAGGCTAAGGCTGAAACGTGGGTGGTCAAAGTCGCCGGTGAAAATAATCTCAGGTATATGGTTGGTGAGGATGAGCTGCTTGCCAAAAGAGGCGTTGAGCAGCACCTCAAGCATCGTATTGGGGTCCACTCCAGCCTTGACCGCCAGCACCAGCCCCTCCTGCACCACAATGCGCGTAGTCATAGAGATGGCGTTGTGTACCAGCTTTGCCACCGTTCCAGCGCCTATCCCGCCCACGTGAGTCACGCCCTGGCCAATTGTTTCAAACAACGGCTTCGCGTGCTCGTACGCCTCCTGGCTGCCGCCCACCATGACTGCAAGGGTGCCCTGCTCCGCGCCTATAATTCCGCCGCTGACAGGGGCGTCTAGCACAAAGGCTTTGCGCGCTTCAAATCGTGCGTGGATGTGGCGCAGGATTGTGGCGGAGCCGGTGGACATGTCCGCATATATGGCGCCTTCCTGTATACCGGAGAGGATGCCGTCATGGCCTAAAGCCACAGCCTCCACCTCCGTGGGGCCGGGGAGAGAGGTCATCACCACTTCAGAGGCTTCCGCCACCTCTCTGGGGGTATCGGCCCACGTAGCGCCTTGTTCCAGGAGCGATGATGCCGCTCCTTGGTCAATGTCATGAACAATAAGAGTGTGTCCCGCCTTCAGAATGTTGGTGGCCATGGGTAGACCCATTTTCCCTATGCCAATGAATCCAACTCGCACTGTCCACCTCCTGGAAATGTTGGTTTATACAGCAGGGCTTGCCGTCGTGGTCTGGGCCTTCTTCGGCAGTGGCTTGGGCGTTAATCCTAGCACGATGGCTCCGATTACCAGCCCGGCTGCGGCAACGGACCAGGCGATGTTATAGGAACCTGTAGCGTCAAAAACAAACCCTGTCATGGTGGCCCCCGCTGCGCTGAAGACCAGGCTGACAGGCGTGGCAAGCCCGCGTATGGCCCCTATGTTGGCCCTGCCAAAGTAGGTTGGCCATATGACCGTCTGCATGAGCATCAAGGTGCCAATGCCCAGACCCGCCAGGATGTTGGCCACAAACATATGCCACGCCTCTGTGGTGAACATGGCAATCACCAGCGCCACCGCCTCTATGGCAAAGGCCAAAGCCCCCAGGAACCGGGGTTGGAACCGGACCATCAGCGATGCCAAAACCAATGTGACGGCCAGTTGCATCATGGCGTCCGTGGCCAGTCCAAAGGCCACAAAGTTACCGCTGATGCCCTTGCTGAGGAAATAGGGCGCCCGGAAGATGGAGAAGGAGCTCATGGTGAACATGATCAGGCCGTAGCAGACTGCTATGCGCCAGAAGGCCCCTGTGCGCATGGCCTCAGCCCTTGTCCATGGGTGCTCTGCCGCCGCTCGTGGAGCCACGGGATTGGCTGCGTCCGCACCACTGGTAACCGGGGCCTCTGGACTGTCGCCATCCGGCTCAAGCCCCATGTCAGAGGGCTGGTTGCGCACAATAAGCAGCGGTACCAGAACAAGAGCCACGGCTGATACGCCGCCGAGTACACCCCAGGCGACACGCCACCCGAACTCGCTAATGAGCCATTGGGTGGATACCAGGGATATGGCCATGCCTATGGGCGTACCCGCAAAGACGAAGGACATGGCCTTGGCGCGTTTCCGGACAAACCATTTGGCAACGGCCACGGTTG
>CAVOAJ010000069.1:0-8215 GCA_963693605.1 Dehalococcoidia bacterium
TCTCCAGGCTTGTTATCGAGGCAACTCGGGCGCCTGAGTTTATAGATATTACCGATAGAGTTGTTGACTACGTACGTGAATCCGCTGTACGCAACGGTCTGGTCTGCGTCTTCTCCAAGCACACCACCGCTGCCATCAAGATTAATGAGAATGAGCCGCTCCTTATCCAAGACATGGAAGAGTTGCTCACCAGCGTCGCTCCTCAGGACGCCACCTACCGTCACAATGACTTCACCATCCGCACCGTCAATATGACGGATGAGGAATGCCCCAACGGCCACGCCCACTGCCAGCAACTCTTTCTCCCCACCAGTGAGACCATTCCACTGATTGACGGGGAATTGCAGTTTGGCCGGTGGCAGCGGATTTTCATGATTGAGTTGGATCGTCCTCGCCCCCGTGAGGTCCTCATCTCAATCATGGGTGAGTAAGGCCAACTCCATGGCTCGTCAGGGCCAAACTGATATTGCCTCCTCCCCTACCCTCTCGCAGGCATATGCCCACTGCTCAGGAATTGCACGCTCTCATTACGAGAACTTCACTGTAGGCTCATTGTTCCTGCCCAGGGAATTTCAGTCGTTCTTGTATGTCATCTACGCGTTTTGCCGCCACACTGATGACCTGGGCGACGAAGCGGACGGCGATAGGCTGGCGTACTTGGACGCATGGGAACAGGAGTTGAACCAGTGCTATACGGGTACGCCAGAGCACCCCATCATGGTGGCGCTCCAGGACACCATCCGACGCTTTAACATTCCGGACGCGCCATTCCGCAAACTCATTGAAGCCAACCGCATAGACCAGCGGCAGCGCCGTTTTGCCACGTACAACGATCTGCTTTTCTACTGCCAACACTCCGCCGAACCGGTGGGCCGCATGGTGCTCTACGTGCTCGGTTACCGTGATGAAGAGCGCCAACGCCTCTCTGACGCCACCTGCACCGCGCTGCAACTCGCCAATTTCTGGCAGGACGTGCAGCGGGACTGGGTCATGGGCCGTGTCTACATACCCCAGGAAGATATGGCCCGCTTTGGGTATACGGAACAGGACTTGGCGCAAGGCGTGGTGGATGACCGCTTCCGTGATTTGATGCGCTTTGAAGTAGACCGCGCAGAGGCGTTTTTTCACCAGGGTGAAGCATTGGTGGACACGCTAACGGGCACCTTCAAGCTGGACATCGCCCTGTTCACCAAGGGTGGACTGTCCGTACTGGACGCCATTCGCAGGCGTAGCTACGATGTCCTCAGCAGTCGTCCACGGGTGAGCAAGGCGCGCAAGATATGGCTGATGCTGTCCACTGCCGCCCGCCTCCTTGTACTGCGACGGGCCTAGGAGATAGCAGTGACAGTCACACTTCAAGAATCGTACCAATACTGCCAGCAACTCACGCGAAAGGCCGCGCGCAATTTCTACTTTGCGTTTGTGACTCTGCCTGCCGCCAAGCGCAAGGCCATCTTTGCAACCTACGCATTCTGTCGCGTGTCGGACGATATCATTGATGAACCTGCCCCCATAGAACAGCAGATGGAGCGGCTCAGTGAGATGCGGCGGAATATTGAGCGCGCCTACGCCGGTGAGCCGGAAGGCCCCATCTTCACAGCCCTGGCGGACGTAGTCTCCGCGTACAACATTCCACAACAGCATTTTCAGGACATTATCTCCGGCATGGAGATGGACCTCACCGTGCACCGCTACGCCACCTTTGATGATCTGTACACCTACTGCTACAGAGTGGCCTCAGCCGTGGGTCTCATTTGCGTGGAAATATTTGGTTACAAGGATGACCGCGCCCGCCAGGCGGCCATTGACCTGGGTATCGCCATGCAGATGACCAACATCATGCGTGACGTGAAAGAGGACGCCGAGTTGGGCCGAATATACCTGCCTCAGGATGAGTTGGCCCAATTTGGCTACACGGAAGATGCCCTTCTGCGTGGTATCATCAACGAGCAATTTCAAGCCCTCATGCAGTTCCAGGCTGAACGGGCTCGTGGCTATTTCCATAGTGGAGGCAGCCTGACACCCCTCCTTTCGCCAAGGTCTCGCGCCTGTGCTATCGTCCTCCATGGTCTGTACAGCCGC
Source organism: Dehalococcoidia bacterium (assembly GCA_963693605.1). Taxonomy (GTDB): domain Bacteria; phylum Chloroflexota; class Dehalococcoidia; order Lucifugimonadales; family Australimonadaceae; genus JAQBVZ01. Next base: position 2,083 of record CAVOAJ010000069.1, read on the forward strand.
CTTCTTGACCGCATGCAGGCCAACAAGTTCGACGTCTTCCAGGGCCGTACCAGTCTGCCAACCCAGGAGAAGCTGCTATTAACCGCCAGGCTCTGGGCAACCAGCATGCTCCCACGCCTCAGACCAGTCTAGGCAGCGTCATTGTCCTAGGCGGCGGACTGGCAGGCATGGCCGCCGCATGGCGCTTGATTACCACTGGCTACAGCGTCACGCTCGTGGAGCGTCGCCCCTATCTGGGAGGGCGCGCATACTCCTTTGAAGACAAAGAGACCGGCCTCCAAATAGATAACGGACAGCACGTCTTCCTGGGCTGTTGCACTGCCTACACAGGCTTTCTCCAAGAGATAGGCACCCTGGAGCTCACAACACGCCAGCCTTCACTGCATGTGGAAGTGAGAGACGCTGCTGGCAACGCTGGCTTCCTTAGCGCCGCGCCATTGCCGTCGCCGCTACACCTGCTCCCCGGCTTCCTGCTCTACCCTCACATCAGCTTCATGGACAAGCTCAAGGCTCTGCCCGTGCTCCTCCGCATGTCCCGCATCAAAAACAGGGACACGCCAGCGCTCCAAAACGAGGACTTTGAAAGCTGGCTGCGGCGTCACCATCAGTCAGAGAGAGCCATCAGGAATTTCTGGGAACTCATCATCCTGCCCACCTGTAACGACCCGGCCAGCGCCGTCAGCGCGTCTACCGCGTTCATGATTTTTCAGGTAGGGCTTCTTGAGGGCCGCCACAACGCCGACGTTGGCTACGCCCGTGCGGGCCTATCTGACGTCATGGGTACAGCCGCTGAGCACAAGCTCCAGGAGCGCGGGGTCACATTGCTTCTGGGACACACCGTGAAGCAACTGTTGGTTGGCGACGACGGAGCGCTGTCTGGCGTGGAGATGGCTGACGGCGAACGATTGCAGGCCGACTGGTACGTGAGCGCTCTGCCAGCCCACGCATTGCCTGACCTGCTGCCGCAAACAGCTAATGAATCTGCAATAGCGGCGTCAGCCGCTGCCCACACGTACGCTCCCATAGTCAATTTGCATGTGTGGTATGACCGCTCGGTGGCCGATTTCGAGTTCGCGGCCTTCGTCGACAGCCCTGTGCAATGGGTCTTCAACAAGTCCCGCATCATGGGAGACGACGACCCTGGCGAATATCTCACCGTGTCGTTAAGCGGTGCGTGGGAGCATTGGCCGGAGAGCAAGGAAGCCCTGCAAGAGCGCTTCATCAAGGAACTGGAGCGGCTGCTGCCCAGAGCAAGAGTCGCCAGGGTGGTGCGCTTCCAGGTGGTGAAGGAGCAGCGCGCAACGTTCAGGTCGCTGCCCGGCACCGCAGAGCACCGGCTGCCCGCGAAAACATCCATACGCAACTTTGTACTTGCTGGCGACTGGACCGACACCGGTTGGCCGGCCACCATGGAGGGAGCCGTGCGTAGTGGTGAGGCCGCCGCCGCGCACATCATGACCACCACAGGCACCGGAACAAGCGCATGAACACGCTAGTCTTAGCTCCCTTCTCCGACGACGGCCTTGCCGCGCTGAGCAGCATAGGCAACGTCTGTTACCAGCCATGGACACAGACCAATGAACTTCAAGACCCTGAGGAACTGGGTAAGCGTCTGCTTGCCGAAGGGTTTCAGGCCCTGGTGGTAGAGGCAGACTTCCTGTTTGAAGAGCTTTTCGTTGAGGCGCAAGGGCTACGGTTCGCAGCCATCTGCCGCGCAGCACTCAACCAGGTGGACTTGGACGCAGCTACTGAACATGGCGTGGTGGTGGTCCACACTCCCGGCAGGAACGCCCAGGCCGTTGCTGAGCTGGTGATGGGACTCATGTATAGCCTGGCGCGCCACATTCCCCAGGCAAGCGCCTATGTCAGCACGGGCCGCTGGCAGGACCCCACGGAGGCGTACACGGCGTTCCGTGGCCGTGAGCTAGCGGACGCAACCCTCGGCATGATCGGCTTTGGAGCCATCGGCAAGAGCGTCGCCAAATTGGCCCGCGCCGTGGGCATGCGCGTCGTCGCTTATGACCCGTACGTGCAGTCGGACAGCCGTGGCACCGCAGGCGTGCAGTTCACAGACCTTGAGACGCTGTTGCGTACCAGTGATTTCATCACCGTCCACGTACCGGAAACGCCGGAGACCGCCGGTCTGCTAAGCAGCGGTTTGCTGAACCTGATGCGCCCGTCCGCATACATCGTGAACGTTACCTCGCCAGCAGTGGTTGACCAGGCCGCCCTTGCCTCAGCACTGCGAGATGGGCGACTGGCTGGAGCGGCCATGGACGTGCATGACGCGCACCCCATTCCCTCCAACAGCCCCTTCCTGAACATACCCAACGTACTACTCACGCCCCACATTGGCGGAGCGACGCATGAGACGGTGGAACGTCACTCGCAAATGGTGGTCGCTGACATGCAACGGTACCTGAAGGGCCAGCGTCCCCGTCACCTGGCAAACCCTGCGGTCTGGCGGCGCAGTGGCAAGTAAACACGTCCTTGTCCTAGACCTTGGCACTAGCGGGCTGCGAAGCCTGCTTGCTCCTGTGGACTCGCCATGGGAGCTTACGCCTGGCGCATCGCTGCGCTACCGGCTGAGCCGCTCTCGCTCACCTGACGACCTCGCGGCGAGGTTCTCGCCTCAAGACTTGCAGGCGCGCATCATCCGCGTGTTGCGGGAGGGCATCGCCAACGCAGGCGTGACAGCCAGCGACGTCAGCGCTATCGCCATCACGAGCCAGCGTCAGGGCGTCGCGTTCCTGGACGCGAATGGCAACGCCGTCTATGTGGGCCCAAACATGGACCTGCGCGCCGTGTTTGAGGGCGCAGCCATGGATGACGAGCACGCCGCGCTGGTCTACCAGACCACCGGCCACCTACCGTCGTTCTTCTTCACGCCCGCCAAGCTCCGGTGGTGGCACAACCACCATCCGCGCATCGCTGGACGCATCAAGCGTGCGCTGACCCTTGGTGCGTGGGCCGCCTATCAACTCACAGGTGAACAGGCTGACACGCCGTCACTATTAGGAGAAGCTGGTCTGCTGGACGTGGCCTCACGCCAGCCAGCCACGAGCTTGCTCAACGCGCTGGGGCTCGACCCATCCGTGATACCGCCGCTCGTAAATGAAGGTCAGATCACAGGTAAGCTAACGTCGCAGCGTGCAACGGAGCTTGGTTTGCCCTCTGGCACTCCCGTCTACCTGGCAGGGCCTGACACCCAGTGTGCGCTGCTGGGCATGGGAGTCACGGAGCCTCGTAACCTGGGCATCGTCGCGGGATGGAGCGCGCCGGTCCAGGCGGTGACGGAATCGCCGGTCTTCGATTCGCAGCGGCGGACGTGGACAGGCGTTCACGTCTTACCGGAACGTTGGGTTGCTGAAGCCAACGCTGGTGATGCGGGTGGTGCCTTGGATATGGTCCGCCGCATCCTGGGTCCTCGCGGACGACTGGAGCGTTTCAGCGACATCGCCACCAGGGTCCCCGTGGGTTCCAACATGACAACCACCTTCTGGGGGCCGCAAGCCCTGGACCTCTCCAGTCCAGGCGTTTCCATGGGCGGCCTGCTCACGCCAATACCAATCACCTACAACACGTTGCGCGCGTCTCACCTGGCCAGGGCAACGCTGGAAAACATCGCCTACGCGTTACGAGAATGCGTTGAGCGCTTGAAGGAAGTAACAGGGCAACCGGCACGCTCCATCCACCTCTCTGGCGGCATCTCCCAGAGCCCCATATTCCCGCAGATATTGGCTGACGTGCTGAATGCGAAAGTCATGCTGCACCACCCCAATGCCAGCGCGGTTGGCGCTGCAATCGCAGCCTCTGGCGACGTAGCGTCACTTGGAAAAGCAGCGTCCGTCCACGCAACCACCGTCGCCCCTGACGTGCGTAGCGTGGTGGACTACGCAGACCTCTACCCGCGCTGGCTACGTCTGCGCGAACGCCTGCAAGAGCTCACCGAGGAGCTTTAAGCGTCAAGGGCTGCAATCCTAGCTTTGGCATCAAATGAGGGTGAGACTGTGACTAAAATACACTTCGGTGTCCAGTACAATGGTGTGTCCATGGCCTCCGTCATAGGCCCTTTGGAATTTGCTGAGCGCGCCGAGACTTGGGGCTACGAATCTTTCTTCGCGCCAGACCTGGAAACGCTACCCTCTCTCGACCCCATGGTACTTCTCCCTGCCGTTTCTCAGCGGGCGACAAAAATGATGCTTGGCACCGGAGTCATGGCACTACCTTTTCGCAATCCCTATCAGCTTGCGAAGGCTGCTGTCTCCTTGGACACTCTGTCCAACGAACGCCTGATTCTGGGACTCGGCGTCGGATTATTGCCTCTGGATTTCCATGTCCAACAAGTGGACATGCGGCAGCGGGGCAAGATAACTGATGAATTGCTTGGAGTGTTGAGTAGTTTTCTTGATGGTGAAACGGTCACTCATCATGGCAAATTTTACGATGTCGAATCCACCACCCTCGCCCCTAAGCCCTCGCGCCACATCCCCATCTGGCTAGGCGGAAGCTGGGATAATGGGTTCTCAGACGCAGCGCTTCGGCGTGTAGCCGAATTCGGAGATGGCTTCCACCCTACCGATGTCCCGGTGGAAGGCTATGCTGAGGGTATCAAGCGTATCAGTGAGTTGGCTGTTGGATATGGCCGAGATGCGACAAAGATGGAGTGGGCCTGCAATATGTGGCTCTGCATGGGTAAATCCAAGGACGAGGCCCTTGTAGAGGTCAACGCCGCACTGAAGCACCGCTTTGGCGATGACGCATGGGAGGCAGATCCTAATGCTTGCTACGCCATCGGCACAGCCAACGACTGCATTGAAACTATTGAGGCGTACGTAGCAATTGGGGTCTCAACTTTCGTCATGAATGTCCTGAGCAAGCCAGACCGGTTATTGATCAACTATGAGGAATTTGCCCTAGAGGTAGCACCACATTCCAGGCGCTGACAGAAGCCTACGCTGGCAACAGCCATATCTCTAATTTTGCACCACTTTACGCCAATGGGTGTATTATCCTCCGGCCACGGCACCAAGCCGGACCCGTAGAAGGAGGAAGGGCTCATGTACAACGGAACAAAGGTATTGGACGTCCACAGTCATATCCATGACATTCCCATGACCGACCCTACCCTAGCGCCTCGCCTCGCATACGACTTCTGGCATGAGCTTTCCAACATTCCCGGTCTCGGCGCCTCCAAGCGTCTCGCCAGCCCCATTGGCGAAGGCAAGCACTCTGACATGCCTGGAAACAGAGATGAGGACTTCAAGGCCGTGGCGGATGCTCTTGTGAAATACCTTGAGGTACGGAAAATCGATGCCCAGGTTGTGAGTCCCCACCCACTCCAGTTCCATGGATGGATGGATGGAAGACGACGTGCTGTTCGAGAGTTGGATTGCGTACCAGAACGACCTGGCCTTCAAGATTGTCCAGGCCCGGCCGGACGTCTTCCTGGGAGCCTGCCAAATCCCCCAACGCCCGCACTACAAGGACACCGAGAACTGCATAGAGGAGTTGGAGCGCAGCGTCAAAGAGCTTGGTTTCGTTGCCGCTTACGTCTCACCAGACAGCACGGGTAAGGGCGACACGCCCACGATGAATATGCCCTACTGGTTCCCTGTCTACGAAAAGTGCCAGGAACTCAACATTCCCATCATCGTGCACGGGACCGACATAATCGATCCCCGTTACCGAACGATGAATGTTGGACGATACTTTGAGTTGAATTTCATGGGGCCGCAGTCCATCGCAACCGTGACCCTTAGACACAACCCGCAGATATTCGAGCGGTTCCCTGGACTGAAGATAATCGTTTGCCATTGCGGCGGCTTTATCGACCGCATTGGAGAGGGTGCTCCCTACCGCGCAAAGGCCAACAAGCTTGATGACAACCTGTTCTACGACAGCGCCGCTTATGACATAGACTACCTATCCGTGGCCATCAAGCAGCGTGGCGTCTCTCAGATTGCGTTTGGAACGGAGGCTCCTGGCTCCGGCAGAGAGATTCGCCCTGGCACCAAGTACACCGCTGACGACCTTGTGCCGATGTTCGAGAGCCATCCAGCCCTCGACTTCCTGACTGAAGCTGAAAAGCTGGATATTTTGCACAACATGCCTATCAAGCTGGTTCCGGGAA
>CAVOAJ010000070.1:0-8214 GCA_963693605.1 Dehalococcoidia bacterium
GGGGCAGAGTGATTGGCCTATTCAACATGTCCGCTCAAGGCCTGCGCGTAGGGAGCGGCGTGAGCGTGGGAGTCATGGGTGCGTACGTGGGCATCCATTGGTCTTTGGGAGTGAGCGGGGCCATAGTCTTGGCGCTGACGCTAGGGCTGTTGGCGTACGTGACCTCCCGTAAGCCTGCACCCAGCCTGAATCAGGCTTAGCTTAGAACCCTGCCGTTTCTGAGAGAGCGTCATACTGTTCTTGGGTGAGCCGCCAGCCTGACGCTGCGCAGTTCTCGTCCACTCGTTCAACCTTGTTGGTCTGAGGAATGGTTACCACGGACGGGTGTCGTACGCACCAGTTCAACAGCACCTGCGCGCGCGTCTTCTCCGTCTCAGCACAGACCGCATCCAGCACAGTGGCCAGCTTGGGGCGCTTGCCTAGCTCGTGGTCAATCTTTCCCTGAGCCAGAGGGCTGTAGGCAATGACAGTGATCTGATGCGCAGCGCAGTACGGGATTAGTTCTTGCTCTATCTCACGGTCAAAGAGGCTGTAGAGCACCTGGTTGGAGACCAGTGGGACTGAGCCAAGTGCCTGTCGCGCCGCCTCGGTCTGTTCCACCGAGAAATTGCTGACCCCCACAAGCCTGACCTTGCCTGCCTGCACAAGCTCCGCCATAGCGCCCATGGTCTCAGCAATGGGTACTCGTGGGTTGGGCCAGTGCAATTGATAGAGGTCAATCTGGTCTATGCCCAGTTTTTTGAGACTGGCATCGGCGGCCTTGAGCACGTCCTTGTGCTTGAAGTGTTCAGGTGAGACCTTTGTGGCCATGAAATACTTGTCGCGATTGCCCCGTATCGCGTTGCCCACGCCGGTCTCGGTCTTGTAGGACTCTGCGGTATCTATGAAGGGCGCGCCCAATTCCAATGCGCGGCGGATGACCTCAGGGCTGCCGTTGTGCCGCCAGGTGCCAAGCCCAATTTCTGGCAGCATTACTCCAGTGGGTCCCAGTGGTTTCATGTCCATTGTGGCTTCCTTCGTCGTTACGGGGCCATGGTAGCGTACCTTGGCATGGCGATACTGCTGAGGCTCTTAAGAATTCTGTAATCTTTTCCCCTTAGACTTATATATGCAGAAAGACAGGGCTGGGCTTCTGGCAGGCGTCTTTCCAGCGGGGCCAAGCGTATATCAGTTGAGAGGTCTTTCATGACACGTCCAGAAGCAATGCCCACACGAATTCTTGTAGTGGATGATGAGCCCACGGTCACTGAGGTGGTGGAACGCTACCTGCGACTGGAAGGGTATGAGGTTGCCGTGGTGGCAGACGGAGGAGAGGCGCTGGCGGTCTCACGGCAATGGTCGCCGGACCTTGTCGTTTTGGACTTGATGCTGCCGGTCATAGACGGCCTGGAGGTGTGTCGGCAGCTCCGACGGGACAGCCAGGTGCCCATCATCATGCTCACGGCACGGGGGGAAGAGGCAGATAGAATTGTGGGACTGGAGCTTGGCGCTGACGACTATATGGTGAAACCGTTCAGCCCAAGGGAGCTTGTTGCCAGGGTGAAGCCTGTCCTGAGGCGCGCATCCGCTGGCCCTAACCTCAACGCGGGTGGACTTGTCCGGTTTGGGGCCATATCCATCAACCCCAGGACTCGTGAAGTGATTGTGGACAGCCAAACTACCAACCTTACGGCCAAAGAGTTTGACCTTCTTCTTCACATGGCCTCTCATCCCGGCCAAGTGTTCACCAGGGAGCAGTTGATGGATCAGGTCTGGGACTACACCTACGCCGCTGACTACAGCACTATCACTGTCCACATCCGACGGCTCAGGGAGAAGGTGGAGGCGGACCCCATGCGGCCACGGTATATCAAAACGGTATGGGGTGCTGGATACAAGCTGGAGGCACAAGCGGCATGAACACCACAGCGCGATACATAGTGACGGGCATCATTGTGCTTGCGGCGTTGACCGGACTTGTTCTGGGCATCACCGTGGCGTTCCAGCAGCCCTCCGGCAGTGACCTGCTGGCGCTGACTGCGTTCCTCACCATATCCGGTGGCATCACCATCACCATGGGGTTGGCCGTTTCCCGTTTTGGCCTTCCGGCCTGGGGCCGGTCCATGCAGGGCAGGTTGGTGCTGGCGTCCGTACTCACGGCAGTGCTTGCGCTCTCCAACGTGGGTTTTGTGGCGCTCCTCATGTTCCTTTCAGCCCATGACCTTGTCATCCTTATGGGGATGCTTGCCTTTGCTTTGGGCATGTCCACATTCGCCTCCTTTGCTTTCAGTGCGTCTACCGGACGTTCCATGCGGGCGGTTGTGGAGGCCGTACGACGAGTCAGCGAGGGCAGTCTCTCAGAGCGGGTGCCCGTCAACGCTGGTGATGAGGTTGGCGAGCTTGCCGCCGCTTTCAACGGCATGGCGCAACGGCTGGAGCTGAGCTTCAACCGTGAACGTGAGCTTGAGCAGGCGAGACGAGAGCTCATAACCGCCGTCTCTCACGACCTCCGCACTCCTCTTGCGTCCATTCGCGTCATGGTTGAAAGCATCAATGACGGCGTGGTGGCAGACGATGCGACAATCAAGCGCTACATGCTGACCACACAGGCGGAGGTTGAGACCCTCAGCCGCCTCATTGATGACCTGTTTGAGTTGGCCCAGCTAGATGCAGGCGTTTTGGAGATACACACGGAAGAGGCCTCCATTCAGGATCTTATCTCTGACACTTTGGAGAGCATGGCTGCCCAGGCGGTCTCTCATCACCTCACGCTGGAAGGGGCCGCTGACCCGGTGATTGAGCCCGTGGAGGTTGACGCGCGCAGGCTCCAGCGAGTCTTGTGCAACCTGGTGCAGAACGCCATACGCCACACACCCGCAGACGGGGCCATCTCCATTCGGGCGGTTGATGCCGGGAACACAGTGGAAGTCCAGGTCAGCGACACTGGGGAAGGGATATCTGAAGAGGAGCTTGAGAGGATATTCCAACGCTCTTATCGCCCTGACCGTTCCCGGTCTCGTGACTCTGGCGGCGCGGGGCTTGGTTTGAGTATTGCCAAGGGCATTGTGGAGGCCCACGGCGGACGGATATGGGCGCAAAGCAATGTGGGGCAGGGCAGCGTCTTCAGCTTTACGCTCCCCAAGGCGAAAACGACCGTCAGAGCCTAGCGGCTCCTTAGTATGGTGCTGGTGGCTTTTTGTGTGCTCATGTCATGGCCTGGTGTGGTAGACTGAGTCAACATGTTCAAATCCTTCCTTTCTAAGTTCCAACCTCGTCGGAAACCGCAACCAACTTCAACCCCTCCTCCGTCCGCCTCAGCCCCGCCAGCGCATTCCCCCAGTGATACGCCAACGAAGACTGAGAACGCTCCTCGCAGGGATGATAGGCCGTCCAGCGGTCAGCGCCCTTCGCGTAGAAGGCGGTCGAACTCGTCCGGAGGCGCTCGCTCTGACGCGCCCCCTCGTGAACGGCAACCTCGCTCAGAGACACCTACTCGTTCTGAAGCGCCCCCTCGTGAACAGCCACCTCGCTCAGAGACGCATACTCGTTCTGACGCGCCCCCTCGTGAACGGCAACTTCGCTCAGAGACGCCATCTCGTTCTGAAGCGCCCCCTCGTGAACGGCCACCTCGCTCAGAGACGCCAGCTCGTTCTGACCGCGAAAGGCCACCTCGCGAAGCTAGGCCTCGCTCCTCTGACGGGGAGTCTCCTCGCGCCAGGCCGGACACAACCTTTGCCGCAGGCCCGCAACCTCGTGATCAACACTTTGGCAGCGTCCTGCTATCACAGCCTGTGGCTAGGGCGATTAGCGAGATGGGGTATGCCGCGCCCACGCCAATTCAGGAACAGGCCATTCAGCCCATGCTGGAAGGCGGCGACATTGTGGGCCAGGCCCAAACCGGCACAGGAAAGACGGCTGGTTTTGGCATTCCCATAGCAGAGTTAGTGGATGGGACTCTGAACCATGTACAGGCCATTGTGCTGGTGCCAACGAGAGAGTTGGCAGCCCAGGTCTCAGATGAAATTACTCGCATCTGCAAGTACCGGGGCATAAGCGTCGTCAGCATCTATGGCGGCCAGCCCATCAAACGGCAGTTGGACGCCTTGGAACGCGGCGCGCACGTGGTGGTTGGTACGCCCGGCAGAGTGATTGATCACCTGGAACGCCGCACCCTCCGCATAGACCAGGTACGTGTGGTTGTGCTGGATGAGGCAGACCAAATGCTGGACATTGGCTTCTTCCCTGACATACGCAAAATCCTGCGGACCACACCTCGATCCCGGCAGACCGCGCTCTTCAGCGCCACCGTCCCCACGCAGATACGAAGGCTTATCTACTCCTACCTCAATGAACCCCAGTGGGTGAAGGTGGGTGAAGAGGCCGCGCCTGTTGACCTCGTGCGGCAGATGTACTGTGAGGTGGCGGAGCGTGATAAGGCGGACGCATTGGTGGAAATTCTCGACGGCTGGGGTTCCGGCCAGACCCTCATCTTCCGTCGTACACAGATGGGTACAGACCGGCTGGTGCCCATATTGAATCGTCGTGGCTACCCCGCTCGAGGCATCCACGGTGGCATGAGCCAGAGTGACCGTAACGCCGCCATGCGTGACTTCCGCAGCGGTGACCTCCGCGTGCTTATCGCTACCAACCTCGCCTCTCGTGGCCTGGACATCCCCTCAATGGAGCATGTGGTCAACTATGACATGCCTGATAACGTTGAGGAGTACGTCCACCGCATAGGCCGCACCGCTCGGATGGGAAATGAAGGCACGGCCATGACCTTGGTGGGGGAATGGGACCTGGAGACCTTTGACGCCATTGTCTCCCACGTGGGCAAGGACAACCTTGAACGCTATGACGCCGCCATCTACAAGACCAACCGCCGGTAGCACCTTGTCTCTTGACCAAATCTCATTACGCGTCCCAACCACATCCGTGGTCTGGTACAGTAGTGCGCGCTTCATAATTAACAGTACTTACAGGCGGTGGCGTTTTGGCCAATGAACTGACTCTTGGCGTGGTGGACCAGTCGCCCATCCAACGAGATGGCAAAGCGGCTGACGCTCTTCGTAACACCGTCAAACTTGCCCAGGCTGCGGAGCGCTTTGGTTACCAGCGGTACTGGGTGGCGGAACACCACAGTTCCGCCGGATTTGCAGGCACCGCGCCAGAGATACTGATAGGGCAGATTGCCGCTAACACCAGCCGCATCCACGTGGGCAGTGGCGGCGTAATGCTTCCCCATTACTCAGCTTTCAAGGTGGCGGAGGTCTTCTCCATGCTGGATGCCTTCTATCCTGGTCGTATCGAACTTGGCATTGGCCGTGCGCCGGGCAGCGACCAACTGACGGCAGCCGCTCTGGCCTATCCCAAGCAGCAGGTGGATGTGCAGCACTTCCCACAGCAGGTGGTGGACGTGGTTGGATACATGTCCGGCACCATGGACGCTCAGCACCCCTTTGCAAAGCTCCACACGCAGGCGGGGTCTCAGTCTGAGACCATGCCGGAGGTCTGGCTCCTGGGCTCTAGTGACTATAGTGCGCAGCTTGCGGCGTCTCTTGGGATGCCCTTTGCCTTTGCGGACTTCTTCGGCAGCACAGGGGAGCACGGCCCGGTGGTGGCGGATATGTATCGACGGCAGTTCAAGCCCTCCGGCTATCTCAGTGAACCCAAGCTCAACGTGGCAGTGCAGGTGATGTGCGCGGAGTCAGAGGAACGGGCGCAGTTCATTGGCTCCAGCCGTAACCTCTCCAAGCTGAACTCCATGATAGGAAACAGGGGCGGCCTCATGCCGCCGGAAGAGGCGTCAGCCTATCAACCAAACGTGGCTGAACGACAGGCGATGGATAGTTACATGAAAGGCTACGTTGATGGCGACCCCCAGCAGGTGCGCGAGAAGCTGCTGGCCGTGGCGGAGCGCTACGGCACCACTGACGTCAGCATTGTCAGTAATTGCTACTACTATGAGGACAGGGAACGCTCATACGAGTTGGTGGCGGAGGCCTTCGGCTTAACGCCGGGTAACTAGACGCCTCGCCTCCACTACATGCTCCGCTGACAGCGCCAGAACAATCCCAATCGCAGCAACTGACACGCTATGCAGCGGGTTAACGTCCGCCATGAGCAGGACGGTTATGCTGGTCGCAATCACGACTAGCACTCGTGGGAGGAGCAATCGTCCAGTAGCCCTCATCACGGCCAGGGCCATACCGCCAATGAATAAAAGGACACTGCCCGCTAGGGCGAACCTCAGCGCGGTAGTCAACGGTTCACCTGGGTGTCCGAGCACCTCTGAAGTGACCACGGCTAGCATGACCACGCCAAAGAGCATGGGGAAATGCACGATGCTGAACACATCGCGAGCGGCCTTCGTTAATTGGACTCCGGCCATCCCTTCTAGTGCGCTATCTAGCTGAGGCTTTGCGATGGTGAAATAGCTCCACCAGTAGCCAAACGTGACCAAGACGGACAACACGGCTGCGTATAGCAACGTTGAATTCCACTCTGTTCCACTGAGGCCAGCCGCCGCAACAATCAACGTTTCGCCAAGCGCAATGATTACGAACAACGCGTGTCGTTCGCTGAAATGTTCGGGGTGTACGTTCCAGCCACCTTGGGCCCCACCAATCAACGCGGCAACTATATCAAGCAATACTGCGACGCCCCAAAGCCAGTACTGCATGTCGCCGCCAATGATCGCGCCAAGGATTACGGCAATCAGTCCGCCGATGGATGCGGTACCGAAACGGAAGACCGCACTTCTCTGTGCGACGTCTGTCCAGGAGACTGCCACATGGAGCGTAAGACCTACAACCCGCACCGCAACGTACGGAATTGCAAAAGCCAACTCGCGACCATGGAATGCGTCAGGTAATGCGACCGACATGAAGAACGCGATTCCTGTCGCCACAAGCGCGGGAATGACCACAAGGTGGTGGGTAGTATCAGCGGCATTGAGCGTCCAGGTGAACTGCGTCCAGGCCCACCAAACGAGCCAGAACACCAACACCGCCTGACCAAGGGTGGTCCACGTTATGCCATGGTGCAGCAGACCAACCACTTGTGTAATGGCGAACACGAACACAAGGTCGAAAAATAGCTCAATAAATGTAACGCGCTGATTGTGAGGGCCGACAAGCGCACTTAAGAACTTGGGATTGGTACGTGACATGCCTCGCTCCACTTTGTCTCAATACAGGATTACGAGGCTAAACCCTACCGCGAATCAGCTAGCTGACGTCCCGAGCTTACTTGACCTCAAACTCCGTACTCACCCACGTACTGTTCAGAATCTCGTTGGCTTGGAAGTCGCTCCATTTGATTTTTGCGCCTACCTCAGTCATGGCGCCTGCCAGAACTGTGCTGATGAGCAATTCCCATTGGCCTTGCTCCTCAAACCCCTCCCATGTGAACCGCTGGTCCCAGGTGTCGAACCTGTTTGCTGCCCACTCCTCGTAGACCTTCTTGTCGGCAGGTATGTTCGGGTTTGCTCGCTCTCTGTCTTTGGCAAACCCGTTGGCCCCAGTCCATGCTGTGGATGCCACCAGCGCCACGCGCCAGGGGCTTGCTTTGAAGGCTTTAGCAATCTGGCGGCCAAGTTCAAACCCCTCCTGGGGCGTGAGTGGCGGGTCTGATGCGTTGGGATCCCATGTGGACAGCCCCTCATTGTTCCGGGCCCGGCCAAACCGCCATGGATCTATGCCAAGGGATATGACCGGCGTCTTGAATTCCCGTTTGTCCCAGTCCATGGCAAATATCCCTGCCAGGGCGTGGGAGCCCAGCCCTGCTTTAATCGGCACCTCATCAAACACTCTGGGCGTGAGGCCCTCTGCACGCAACGCGTCCGCCAGGTACAGCGCTGCCTCGCGATGGCCGGGGAGGCTGGTTACTGTGTCCGGGTCCACGTCAAAGTAGTTATCACGCTGGCCGTTGAGTTGGTAGAACTGCACGTCCACCTGCTCAGTGGCCAGAATCCAATACTGAGGCTTCTCCGGGTTGTCGCCCGTGAGCTGGTCGCGATGGATGCAAACAATGAAGTCAGGTGCAAACGCCGTCAGGGCCGCGTTGAGCTTTTGGAAGATGGCAATCTGCTTTTCCTGAGCGGCCTTGCCCACCGCCAGCCCTCGGTCGTCCGCCCACTCGGCTTGCATCTCAGCAGGCCAATTTTTGGGCTCCTTCAGGTGTGGCTTATCAGCCCAGCCTCGCTCCATGTTGCCAATCAATACATTGGGCATC
>CAVOAJ010000071.1:0-8191 GCA_963693605.1 Dehalococcoidia bacterium
GTACAGTTGTTAAGCCAAGGAGAGTGGGAAGCAGTTGTAACTGTCCAAATGAATGGGCAGCGTTCTACTGTCCGTGTGCCATTTGTCGTTGTAGGCGTTGGGTCTACAAGCAAGTGACATCAGGGGGTTCTGCAAGCGCATGGATAGGCGCCACTTCAAGGCATCCTCAAGTTCGTATCGGTCTACAACGATGGCAGGATCGAGCTGGCGTTCCGGACACCGACTGCTTGAATTTCGCCACTCCAACCCTAGGCAAAATGACTGCCGTTATCCTGATAACAGCTACGTAGAAGCTCTTTCTGAGGTGAAGTCCGACTCTCCTCCGCCTTCACCATGAACACAACAAAGACCCCGCATAATGCGGGGTCTTTTGTGTTGACGAGCACTGTTCTAATGACCCTGTTCCTGTGCTTGCTGGCAGCCCGCTAACGTGAAGACTGGCAAAATCTACTCACGCGTCTGGGGTTCACCAATGGCTAAAATGGCACCGCCTATTCGAAGATTAGTTCAGTACCCACGGGTGACCAATTCTGGACGTTGGACGGCGTGGTAGTGAAGTAGCTGCGTTAAGCTTCCTCGTTTTTAACCCAGACCGTTCTCTGGGGAAGTGGGATTTCTATGCCTTCTTTGTCAAAGGCATATAGTATTCGCTTTCGAAATTCCCTCAAGATGCCCCACTGCGCGCCGGTCTTCGTATCTCCCGCAGCCGTTATTTCAATACCGGAGTCAGCAAATTTGCTGGGTCCTGTTCCCACAACCTGGATGGCGGTAAGGGTGTTCTCTTTCCATGGGGATTCTTCCGCCATTTCCTTTCCTACATTATTTATTACTGCCATCACATGGTCTATATCTTCTTTGTACGCGACAGTGATATCCATGCGGGCGCTCCCCAATTGTTTTGTGTAATTGGAAACCAAATTCACCGTCCCATGGGTAATGTGGTGCATAGTACCGTGCAGGTCTCGGAGAATCGTTTTTCGTAGTGTAATATCCTCTACTGTTCCGCTGGTACCATTCAGGCTGACATAGTCCTCCACTCGGTATTGATTTTCAATAATGACGAAAAGGCCAGCCCAGAAATCTCGAACCACATTCTGCGTGCCAAAACCTATTGCCAATCCCAATATTCCGGCCCCTGCCAATATGGGCGCTACGTTTACCCCAAACTCAGAAAGAATCATCACTATCGCAATAGACCATCCTATGACCCTAAGTCCCATGGCGAAAATTCGGATTAAGGTGTCTTCTCTTTGACGTTCTTCGTCTGGACTCAGGCCTCCTGGCTGTACCAATTTTCTCATAATCTTCGCTAACATCTTGTTCCCTATTATGGGAAGCGCAAACGCCGCAAAGACGAAAATGGCAATTTTTATGCCATGAGCCAAAAGCCAGGGGCTAATGGAATTTAGGACATCGTTCAGTTGAAATTCTGACATGATATTTGTACCACTTAGTTACGTCGGACTCGCCTTGCACCAGTCGTTCGTTGGTCTCACAATACTCGGCTGGCGGAGGTATGGGCCCTGCAAGCCTGAGCCGCAGGGCCCACGCGCTCCTAAAAGTCCATACCACCCATGCCGCCCATCCCGCCAGAGGGCATCGCCACCGAGTTCTTCTGTGGGATGTCCGTCACGGCGGCCTCGGTGGTCAGCACCATGGCCGCTACGCTGACCGCGTTCTCGACAGCCGCCCTCGTGACCTTGGCGGGGTCGATGATGCCGCGCTCCAACATGTGTCCCCAGACGCCCTCCTCGGCGTCGAATCCCCAGTCACCCTTGCCCTCCTTCACGCCGTTGACGATAACGTCGCCTGACTGGCCGGAGTTGCGGGCAATCACCCGTATCGGCTCCTCGAGGGCCCGTTTCACGATGTTGGCGCCCGTGAGTTCATCACCCGTGAGTTTCAGCTTCGTAACAACTTCCGAGGCGCGGACCAGCACGGTGCCGCCGCCCGGCACGATGCCCTCCTCGACCGCTGCCCGCGTGGCCGACAGCGCATCTTCAATGCGAGCCTTCTTCTCCTTGAGTTCAATCTCAGTGGCCGCGCCGACCTTGATGATGGCAACACCGCCGGAGAGTTTCGCGAGACGCTCTTGGAGTTTCTCGCGATCAAAGTCCGATGTCGTGTCCTCCATCCGTGCCTTAATCTGAGTGATGCGGTCCGTTATCGCCTGCTCCACCCCGTGCCCTTCAATGAACGTGGTGTCGTCCTTGGTGCACACAACGCGCCGTGCTCGGCCAAAGTCTTCGGGGCCGGCGGACTCGAGCTTGCGCCCAATCTCCTCGCTGATGACCGTGCCGCCGGTGAGTATGGCAATGTCCTCGAGCATCTCCTTGCGCCGGTCCCCGAAACCTGGCGCCTTGATGCCCACCACGTTGATTGTGGCGCGAAGCTTGTTGACCACCAGCGTGGCCAGCGCCTCGCCGTCGATGTCCTCAGCGATGATTACTAGATTTTTGGTGACCTTCAGCACATTCTCCAGCGCGGGCAGCAGGTCGTTGACCGCTGACACCTTCTTGTCGGTGATGAGTATGTAGGCGTCCTCAATGACGGCTTCCATACGCTCAGCGTCGGTCACAAAATAGGGCGACATATAGCCACGGTCGATCTGCATGCCTTCAACGAACTCGGTCTCATAGGTGAGGCCCTTACCCTCCTCGACCGTGATGACGCCGTCCTTCCCTACCTTCTCCATGACCTCGGCAATCAGCGTGCCCATCTCATTGTCATGGGCGGAGAGGGATGCGACCTGGCCAACCTGGTCCTTACCGCTCACGGGCGTTGCTTGGCTCTTGATGCTGTCGCGGATAGCATCGACGGCCTTTGCCATGCCGCGTTTCAGGGCCATGGGGTCCGCGCCGGCGGCAACGTTTCGGAAACCCTCCGAGACCATCGCCTGTGCAAGTACCGTGGCGGTCGTCGTGCCGTCGCCGGCCACGTCGTTGGTCTTGGTCGCGGCCTGCTTGAGGAGCTGCGCACCCATATTTGCATACGGGTCCTTGAGCTCGATCTCCTTGGCGATGGTCACGCCGTCAGAGTTCACGCTCGGGGGGCCATACGACTTGTCCAAGACCACATTGCGACCGCGGGGGCCCAATGTCACCTTCACCGTGTCGGCCAGTATGTCGATGCCAACCTTGATTGCCTTTCGAGCCTCGTCGCCGAACAAAATTTGCTTTGCCATCTGGGATTTCCTCTTTCTGAGTCGACCGGTAAGCGGCCGCCAACGTTGATGAAGGGAGTCGCCTAGCCTATCTTGGCCAGGACGTCCGCCTCTCTCATGATGAGATACTCTTCGCCGTCTTCCTTGAACTCAGTGCCGCCATACTTGGAATAGATGATGGAGTCACCCTTGGCGACCTCCATCGGGATACGCTTGCCGTTGTCGTCAATCCTCCCGGGTCCCACCGCAATAACCTTGCCCTCTTGCGGGCGTTCCTGCGCGGTGTCAGGGATGTAAATGCCGCTGGTCGTCTGCTGTTCCTGTTCGTTCGCCTTCACGACGATCCGGTCATTTAATGGTTCGAGTTTTCGCACCATGCTCTTCTCCTTCATAAATATGCTGCTTAGTTAGTGTACGCCCTTCGGCCTGTTCTTCTCCCACCGAACGGGTTGGAGGTTGCTGAGGTCGTCAGTTCCTCCCTTTGAAACAGGTGTGAAGTGGTAGATCCCCCCCCGTCATAGCCTCCTCGGTTTTGCCGTAATCTGTGCGCTGCATGGTCACCTCGCTACCGTCCGTTCTGAAAACTGGGCCAGAAAAGGGAATGTCGCCGCTTGGACGTCCTCTTTTTTATATTCAATATGGGTCTTCGATTCGCCCAGGTCTGCTTCTCCAAGCGCGCTAAACAACTCGCATTGCCGCAGCAGATCCATGTCCATACTCATGGGCTCCTCCTTGGTGTCTTCATTGAAGCCGGGCTATGACGCCTGGCTCTCAGCCGTCATTCTAACCGTCGGATGCCTAGATTAAACCAGGCTTCGCATTGGCGCGCTACGATTCAGCACCGCCCAACCGTTCATGGCTGTGTGGGGATTGCCATTTCCTCCAGAACCACTGCCGGAACCAACCCTTCTCAATAAGAATGCCGGAGCGACCCTTCGGCCTCTCCGGCATTGATGTATTCCCTAAATTGTGTCATCCACGCCTTCGGCTCCGTTGCTGCTGCCGATATGATTTACCGGATTGTGCACCTTCCCTACTCGGGGAGTCTGGCACCTAGAAGCGGAACTCCCGGCTTCTGCTTGGCTCTATTGGCTCGCCCTATTCTGGCCACCTCCGTAGGTGCGCGGAGTCGTTGACCTTGCTACCGCCAACTGCAGATTGAACCTCAGCATCTCGCACCCCCTATCAATCCTAGGCTCTCTGGTGGAGGGGTCGCACCCTCGTCCCTTCCTGCCTAGGCCCAATTTAACGGAGTGGGGTGAAGGCGCTGTGAATACGTATGGGATTTGCGTGATGAACCCGTGTAGACATGCCAATGATTCGAAAAATGCCCGATGGCTCATTCTGCGGCGTTGCTCAGGAACACATGGGGCGAGAAACGAGCACTCCCCCTCCGGAGCGTCTCCTGGATAGTGCATCACGCACTTCTTTAGCTTTTAGTGTTCCTCAACCGAAAGACCTGCTAACCTCATTCATGCACTACTGACATTGCTTTAGAGGAGTCTTCCATGCGCGCAATCCGCTACCACCAACAAGGCGGCCCTGAAGTCCTTCAGATGGATGAATTGCCAGACCCTACTCCCTCCCAGGGTGAAGCCCTGGTGGCCATAGAGGCCTCCGGCGTTAATCCTCACGAGGTATCCCGCAGGGCCGGCATCGCAGGGCCACCGCTGGATGGCCCGCTAATTCCGGGCATTGAGGCGGCTGGTGTTGTGGTAGAAACGGGTGCAGGAGTCACGAGTGTGAAGGCGGGCGACCGCGTGATTGTCCGGCAACCTGCGTACTCCTACGCGGAGCTTATTGCCGTGCCTCAGGAGATGCTCTACCACATCCCTGATGCGCTTGGCACCGTTGAGGCAGCCACCATCGCCATTGCTTTTACTACGGCATGGCACGGTTTGGTGGTGCAAGCCCGTGCACAAAAAGGCGAGACGGTGTTGGTCCAGGCGGCCGCCAGTGGGGTGGGCATTGCAGCGATACAGCTAGGGAAATTGCTAGGCCTCAACGTGATAGGCACGGCCAGCACTGCGGAAAAGCTGGACTGGGCAAAGGGTTACGGCCTTGACCACGGCATCAATTACGCGGAGACGGACTTTGTCCAAGAGGCGCGACAGCTCACCAACGGGCAGGGCGTAGACATTATTGTGGATGGTGTCGGCGGCGAGGTGCTGACCAAAGGCATAGGCGCGCTGACCAGAGAGGGACGTATCGCAGTGTTCGGCGGCGCGGGCGGGCGCACGGTGGAAATCTCCTTGCCCACTTTGTTTGGCGGCGGCGGCAAGTCGATCCTCGGCACCTACGGCGGAGCCACTACAAGAGCTGATTTCGAACAAATCCTGGGTTGGCTTGCAGAGGGGAAGCTCCGCACCACCGTGGACCGCACATGGCCATTGGAGGAGGCAGCTGAAGCCCACAAGTATCAGTCATCCCGTCAGATTAAGGGCAAGTCAGCGCTTATTGTGAAGAAGGGCTAGCTGCTACGGACTGCCGGAGCAAGGTTCACTCCATATCACTCTAGATTCGAACATTTTCACCGCACGGAGGCCCAAGTGGTTGCATACGTTGTAGGGAACGAATCGATTCACGATCAGGCCAAGTATGAGGAGTACCGGACCCAGGTCAGGTCAACTCTGGCCATTTACGGGGGTAGGGTGCTGTCAGCCGGTCCTATTGCTGAGGTCCTTGAGGGAGAGCCCAAGGCGCTGGCTTTTGTTATCGAATTCGAATCGCTGGAGCGAGCCAAGGAGTGGTACGTCTCTCCCGAATACCAGGCGATCATTGGCCTGCGACACGCAGCCGCCGAGGGTTGGCTGGCGCTTGCGCGTGAGATACAACGTCCGCCACCGGCGTAAGTCGTTCACGCAATGCTCGTGGCGTATAACCCACTGACGAGCAACAAAGCCCTTCACGCTCTCGTTGGCCTGTTGCCGATGCTTTTCTAACCTTGTTTGCTGAAAACGTAGGCACATGGCTGCTACGGATGACCTTTACGAAGTCCTTCAAGTAAGCCGCTCCGCAAGTGGAGAGGTGATAGAAGCGGCTTACCGCCGTCTGGCGCGGATTTATCATCCCGACGTCAACTCATCACCCACCAGCAACGCGATGATGCGGCGGTTGAACCATGCCTATCAGACGCTGTCAGACACCAAAAATCGGCTTGCCGATGATTTGACTGGGCCCCGTCCTGCTCAACAATACGGAGGAGCGAGCAGCCGAGGGGCACAGCAGTCAGCCGGTTCCTCTCAAAACAATCCGTCAAAGTCTCCGCTGCTCATGCCCGTTACAGCAGCATTATTTGTGCTGCTTTTGGTTGTCGTTGCCGTAACGCAGGGGTACGTGTCAATTCCGTGGCTCAACTCTGGTGGCGACTCGTTGGCCAGCGACCTGCCGGTTACGGGTTCTGCCGCCGATACAACTGTTGCGCCACCTACGGCTACGTCTGGATCGTTAGGAACGCCGGAACCTACCGTAACTGAGGCACCGTCTGTAAGTCCGACACCTGCACTCACTCCAGGCGAGTCAACGCCAATCTCTCCAAGTGAGCAAGTAGCTCAGCTTTTGGCAGGTATGGCTACAGGAGAGTCAGCGGTCATTGAAGTATCCGTAGATGACCCGGTATTGGAGACTGAGCTGCAGAATGCAATTCGCCGGCAGGGAGGGACCATCACCGGCGTAAATCTAAACGTAGCGCAGACGGCCCATATCGTCCGGTTTACCAAGTGACGACGGCCCGTAAGACTAAGCTTCTGCTTCACTGGTGAGGGCGGAGTCTGCGACTCTCACCACTGCTGGACCTGAGCGGCCAGCCGGTCACGTTCACGGATGGGGTCATAGTCCTTGTCATGCACGCGAACGAACCTGACCAGCCCCGCCTCTTGCAGAAGGGCGCGGCCCGTTTCATCCAAGGCCATACCCACGAGGGCGTCCGCAATCTGCTCTTTCTGCGGGCCAGGCACTGACGTTGCTATGACAACCGGCGGAATGGGGCTGGGCCCCAGGGTCTCTACCACTCTCAGGTCATCCATCAACCCCGGCACACGCCGTGCCTCGCTCTCAAGCACCATACTGTCGATAGCCGAGGCGTCCACTTCTCCGTTCAACACCATGTCCAGAGCAGCAAGGTGAGAGTCCGCCTCTACCTGCCCTGCAAAGTAGCCTACGGGCTCACCCAGTAATGCAAGATGCGACCGCGTAAGCGTATAGCCTGAGTGGGAGCCGGGCTCGTTGTAAGCCCACGTTGCGCCCTTCAGGTCAGCAAAGGATTGGTAGGCGCTCTCTCTCCGTACGATGACGTCTGAGAAGTAGACAGGCTTACCGCCGTACCTCGGGTGGTCCACAACGGGCGTGACTAAGGGTTCAAACGGAGGGTTGCCAGCATCTGCGGCGCGCACATAAGGCAAGCTGCATATCCACCCCAGTTCAAGTTGTCCTCCAAACAGGAGTTTGAGGCGTTCTTGCCATGGCGGACCCAACACCAACTCCGTTGGAATTTGGCGGTGCTGCGTCAGATAGCGGCTGATTGCCACCACTACAAGGTCTGACGTCGGCGATTGAGCAGAGGTAATTCGGAGTCGATCCATCGGCTCCTTCCAGGCTTGGGCAGTTAGAGTCCTCTAGGGAACGCGCTCCAAAATAATTACCGGGATCTCTCTGTCCGTTCTCCCTTGGTAGTCGTCATATGGCGGGTAAATTTTGGCCATGAGTTCCCACAGCCGTGGCTTTTCCTCTGAGTTGGCGGTCCTTGCCCGGGCGTTGAATTTGTCCGCCTTGACCTGTACCTGAACGCCTGAGTCTGCGCTGAGGTTCAGGTACCACTGCGGATGGCTTGGCGCGCCTCCGCGTGACCCAACTACCATGTAGTTGTCGCCATCCTGGCCATAGATGAGCGGCGTGGTAGTGACCTTACCTGACTTGCGGCCTGTGGTGGTCAGGAGGAGGGTAGGAATCCCGTCCCGCCAGAGATGGCCGTCTTCACCGCCTGTAGCCAGGTAACGGTCCATGTGCTCCGTGACACACTCTCGCCTTCCG
>CAVOAJ010000072.1:0-8184 GCA_963693605.1 Dehalococcoidia bacterium
CACCCTGACATGGAGGGTGACCGCAAGTTCCATGAACAATGGAAGAACAACCAGTTTGATAAGTGGGATCAGCTAACCGCTGAGGACTGGGAGAACACAGCCAACTGGGAACTGATTAACTGGGTAGCCTTGGCAGGAGCCATGACCGAGCTTGGTGCAAAGGTAGAGTTCAGTGATATGCAAGAGAACTGGGCCTTCAACTCCAACTGGGTTAACACCATCTTCTCAGTGGCGTAGAACTCGTTTGATAGTGAATAAGAATGGGGCCGGTGCAACACACCGGCCCCATTCTTTATTGTCTTTGTTTATATAACTGCTCGCCCTTGAGCTAGAAACCTCGTATGCGCGGTAGGACGAGCCCCCTGAGTATACCGACGGCAATCGCTAAGATGGCAACAATGAGTATAGAGACCGCGGCGGCTTCCCCCGTGTTATTGCTTTGGAGGCCGTTCCAGACCATGACGCTGAGCATCTTGTTCTCTGACGTGCCCAGCATGAAGGCCATGGTGAAGTCTCTGAAGGCCAAAAAGAAGATGAGAATGAAGCCAATGAACATGCTGGGAGCCAGAAGCGGCATGATGACGTGCCGGAAAGTGTTAATCATGGTTGCACCGCTGGCAACGGATGCCTCTTCCAACTCTTTACCAAGCTGGACCACTCCAGCTGAATTGATGCGATAGGCCAAGGAAAAACGGAAGGAATACGCTAGCACTAGCACCCAGACAGTGCCGTAGATAGGTACCCATCTGGAGATGGACAGATAGAAGATGATAAAGGCCACGCCAGCTATCACGCTGGGGATGGCCAAGGATGAAGAGGCTACCAAGTCCAATACCCGTTTCCCTCGCATGTTGCTACGGACCACAATCCACGCCACGATGGTGGAAAAGAAAGCCACAATGGTAGCTGCGCCCACTGCCACAATAAGTGTGTTCTTGAGAGCCCCCCAAAACACGCCCTTGGAGAAAACATCGGTATACGCATCCAGCGTCAGTAGGCCTAACTCGTTGAATGATGGTGCTATAAAACGGTCAAGCAAGCTGGCCCATAATAAAATGAGCAGCGGGAAGACGAACTGTATCAGCGAAAATCCCAAGACAAATGCCAGGGCAGGATATTTCCATATCCCAAGGACGAAACGCTTGGGCCGGTACCCCTTGCCGGTCACCGTGGCAAAGCGATTGGCCTGACGCGTGAGATGGGAGTAAATAAAGAACAGAACGTACGTGAACGCCAGGAAGCTGAGGGAAAGCGCGGCTACTTCACCGTATCGAGGAAAGTCCTGCACAGGATTTAAAGCAAAGTACACCGTGTTGGCAAAGACCTTTGTCCGCGCACCCAGTACCAGTGGCACGTCAAAGGCTTCAATAGCCAAAATGAACAACAAGACAAGCGTGCTCAATACGGCGGGGCGGAGGATGGGAAGTGTCACTCGCCGCAACGTATGGAATGTGGACCCGCCAGACGCCGCGCTCGCTTCCTCCAGTGAGGAGTCCATAGTCTTCAGCGAGGCGCTCATAAGCAGGAACGCCAGGCTGGACATGGTCAAGCCTTGGACCCAGATCATGCCGAAGAAGGAAAAGGCACTGAAGGGGCCTGAGCCGTCCATCCCAAACACGGCCCGTATAAACACATTGATAAGCCCATTATTCTCACCAAGTAAAAATATCCAGGCCAGGGCCGTCACAATGGGCGGCATCATGATAGGAACCAGGGCCAGCACAAAAATAACGTTGCGGAACGGAATGTCCGTGCGCTCTACCAGGTATGCCAGGGTGAAGCCAATCACCGCCGCCAGCACCACGGCGCCTCCTGCAAACAATGCGGTTTCCCTAATTATGGCAAGAGCGTCCCTTTCTCCGTAGGCACTGGAGAAATTGGATAGGGTGAAGACGGCTGAGTCTTCAAAGGGTAGGCGGTCTATTGGGCCGCGGAAGGCCGCGAAGATGTCCGCGATGAGAGGTATGCCAACAATGTAGAGCACGGCCAGTACAGCCAGCACCATCAAGAGCTTGTCTCCACTGATGCGCGGAACAAACCGCTTGAAGAGAGGTCGCCTGGCTGCTGTAACATCCTGGTTCATGGGCATACCTTATTCAGCAAAGATGATTTTGTCATCACCCCTACAGGACTCTCTAGGGAACAATGCGCCCCACCAGCCCAAT
This sequence comes from Dehalococcoidia bacterium, assembly GCA_963693605.1. Classification (GTDB taxonomy): domain Bacteria; phylum Chloroflexota; class Dehalococcoidia; order Lucifugimonadales; family Australimonadaceae; genus JAQBVZ01. The sequence goes on from CAVOAJ010000072.1 coordinate 2,166, forward strand.
TAAGGACTGATGGGGCGTGAACACTGTCTCTGTCTCTAGCTCAGGCTAGATTTACTGACCCAGCGCGAAGCTGCGGACCGCGCCAGCAATGCGGGAGCGCTCGATGAAGTTCTCAGAGTCTTCATAAACAATGTTGGTACCGGAGGCGTTGATGGCATCAACAATTGGGTTGCTCAACTCAAGCCCGGCCCGGATGCTGGCCTGCTCATCAAAGAGAGCCTGCTGGCCTTCGGGCGTACCTAACCACCACATGAACAGCCGCGCAGCGTTGGGGTGTGGTGCCTGGGTCAGGATGGGAGCGCTGATGCGGGCCACACCGTGGGTGCCCGTGAAGAAGTAGTCAACGTCGTTGCCCTTGCGCTGCTCCGTGATTGTGCGGTCTACAGAGGAGAACAGGGCCACTGGCTTCTCACGAGTGTTGACCAAGTCACGATAGGAAGAACTAACAGTGAGTTCTGCTTCGTCAAGAAGCTGTTTGGCCAACGTCTTGGCGCCTTCCTCTCCTTCAGACAAGCCAACGAAGCCCATGCCAAAGAAGAATAGAAAGGCGTCTCCTGCAAGCTTGCCCTTCCACTTGGGGTCAAGGAAGCCGGACAAGTCACTGGGGAAGTCAGAGGCGCTGAAGTCATTGGTGTTGTACGTGTGTGCGTACACAAAGTCATAGTAAATCGGGCTGTGGCCGTCACCCTGAAGGTACTGGCCGTCGAATCCCAGGCGGGGCCAATCTGTCTCGCCGGGTCCTTGCAAGTAGCCGCGCTCAATTAGGCCAGCGGCAACACCCGCGGATGAGTTCACCATGTCAGTGGTCACCCGGTTCGCTTGGTACTGAGCAATGACCTTGGCAGGCCGCTCAGGCGTGGAAGCAACTTCGGTAATCACCGTGATACCTGGGAACATTGCGGCAAAAGGCCCATTGCCAATTCGGTCAAAGTTGTCGCTGTCCATCATGAGGTTCAACTGGCCCTCAACCTTGGCCTTCTCATACAGGTCGTTGATGTACGGGTCGTCTGTGGGGCCAGTTGGCGTAGCCGTGGCCTGTGCGGGTGACGTCGCAGTGGGCGTAGCCGTTGCATCCGCGCCACATCCGGCAGCGACAAGCGCAAGTGCCAATAGCGCTATCAAACCAACAAATTTTCGTTGCATGAGCCGAGAAATCATGAATCGCTCCTTCTTAGATCGCTGGGCCGATATTGCGCCAGAAAGGCTACTCCGGTGCTCAGGCAAGCATCGCTACTTAACTAGCTTGCGAGTTTAGGAACATTTGAGTCGAAAGTCAACGGCAATAGAGGGCGTAAGTGACCGACTTTGCAAAAATGGTTAGTCCAACACGTTGCTCAAAATGGCCCTGTAAGGAGCTATTGGCCTAGCACAGCCTCTCGCATGACCGCTGTGAGCCGGGAGCGCTCCCGCCAATTGGCATCACTCTCCAGCACAATGTCCGCGCCACTTTCCGCGACTCGACGGATGATTTCATTGTCCTCGCCAAGGCCAGCCACCAACGCCTGTGCTGACGCCTCAAACAGGGCTGCCTTCCCTTCAGGAGTGGCAAGCCAGTAGTTGAACAACTTGGCCGCGCTGGGGTTTTGGGCCTCTTTTACCATGGCCAGCCCAATCCGAGCAGCCCCAGCCACCGGGGTGAAGAAGTAGTCAACGGGCGCGCCACTGAGTCTGTCTTTGATCATGCGGTTGATGGAGACGTGGACCATGAGGCTGGCTTCACCGGACCCCAGAAGGCTCTCTGCTGAATCGCTCAAAACCAGGTCGGCGTCAAAGATACGCTTGGCCAAAGTAACCGTTGCCTCCTCACCTTGCCGTAAGGCGACAAAGGCCATTCCTGACGGGTAGAGGAAGGGGCTGGCTATGACTTTGCCGCTCCATTTGGGGTCTGTGAAACCTTCCAGCGTCTGCGGGAGGTCCGCCGGGTCCACCAACTCAGTGTTGTAGCCGTGGGCATAGACAAAGTCCCACTGCACGGGCAAGTGGCCGTCCACCAACAGCAACTCCTGAGCATAGCCCAGGGAAGCCCAATCCACCTCACTCGGCCCTGCAATCAGGCCACGGTCCGCCAGCGCCAGCACAGAGCCTGCTGACCCTTGCACAAGGTCAGTCTCATATACGCCAGACTCAGCCTGAGCGGCGATGCGCGCTGTCATCTCCGGTGTATTGGCCAGTTGGGCCTCCACCACAATGCCAGGAAAGCGTTCCGTAAAGGGACCGCTGGCCAGGTCAGCGTAGGTACTGTCGAAGGACATGATGGCCAGCTTGCCTTCAGCCTTGGCTGCATCGTAGAGCTGAGCAATGGCGCCTGTAGTGGGTGTTGCTTGAAGGATGGGCGTGGAGGTAGGTGTGGGGTCAGCGTCACACGCGGCCAGGATGACGAAGGCCATGGCAAGGACCGGGGCCAAGAGCCACCGGGTAGGGACTTTTCTGTTAGACAGGATGGTTTCCTTTATTGTGCGGTGGGGAAGATGTCACGAGACGGCGCGTGGTCCCGTTTCCAGACCATGATGTTGCGACTGAACGTAATGATTACTTTCCCCTCTTGCTGAAGACCCCTGGTCTTTACAGTAACGATGCCCTGGGTGGGTCGAGATTTGGACTCCCGTGTGCCCAGTACTTCAGTCTCGGAATAGAGCGTATCCCCCGCGAACACCGGGTGGGGCAGTCGTACCTCATCCCACCCCAGGTTCATGCCGTTCTGACTGACGTCCTGTACGGTGAGCCCTGTGATAACGGCGATGGTCAGGAGGCTGTTGACCAGTGGTTTGCCAAACTCCGTGTGCTTGGCGTATTCATTATTGAAGTGTATCTGGTTGGGGTTGTTGGTCAGCAGCGTGAACCAGATGTTGTCGTTTTCTGTAATCGTCCTACCCATGCTGCTGCGGTAGGTATCACCAACCTCAAAGTCCTCAAAGAAACGTCCTTCCCAACCAACCTTGACTGCCATGTAAGCCACCTTGTGTGTAGTGCGTGAAGCAGGACTGAAAACGATGCCCGCGCCCCGGCGAGAGCGCAAGGATGAAGACCAACGGTTGGTTTAATACGACCTTGGTAGGCCCAGGACATTTTGTGATAGGTATGCCAGTATAAGGTTGTTGTTGATGGGGGCCACCATATACAGACGGCTCTCCCTGAACTTGCGCTCCACGTCATACTCCACCGCAAAGCCGTAGCCGCCGTGGGTATCCAGGCACACATTGGCCGCCTCCCATGACGCTTCAGATGCCAGGAGCTTGGCCATATTGGCCTCCGGCCCGCACTTCTGCCCGCTGTCGAAGAGCGACGCCGCCTTCCACCGAACCTGGTCCGCCGCTTCAATATGCGCATACGCCTTGGCAATGGGGAACTGCACTCCCTGATTGGCGCCAATGGGCCTGCCAAAGACCTCACGTTGGTTAGCGTAATTCACTGCTTTTTCAACAAACCAGCGGCCATCACCAACGGACTCAGCGGCGATGAGAATGCGCTCCGCGTTCCAGGAGTCGATGATGTAGCGGAAGCCCTTGCTCTCTTCACCAATGAGGTTCTCCGCAGGCACCTCTAGGTCATCAAAGAAAACCATGTTGGTGTGGTGGTTAATCATCATGTCCAGCGGCTGGATCTGAATGGACTTGCCAGCCTCCCGCATGTCCACAATGAACGTGGAGAGGCCCATAGTCCTGTCCGTCAGCTCGTCGTAAGGCGTAGTGCGGGCCAGCAGCAGCATGATGTCTGATTGCCGTGCACGGGACGTGAAAATCTTCTGTCCATTGATTACGTAGCGGTCGCCTTTGCGTACCGCCGTAGTCTCAATGCGTGTGGTCTCGGAACCGGCGTTGGGCTCTGTCACGCCAAAGGCCTGCAGCCGGAGTTCACCGCTGGCAATCTTGGGCAGGTAGCGCTCCTTCTGCTCATCGCTCCCATGCCGCAGCAGGATGCCCATGATGTACATCTGCGCGTGGCAAACTCCAGCGTTGCCGCCGGAGCGGTTGATCTCTTCTAAGATGACACTGGCCTCTGCAATGCCAAGGCCGCCACCCCCGTATTGCTCAGGGATGAGAGCCGCTAGCCAGCCGAGGTCGGTCAGTTCTTTGACAAAGGCCTCAGGGTATTCACGGCGCTGGTCAAGGTCTCGCCAGTATTCACCTGGGTAATTAGCGCACACCTCACGGACAGCGCTCCTGATGGATTCAGTAGTTTCTGACGTCTGCATAGTCTCTGGGTTTCCTTTGGCTGGGGACTGGGGTTTTGGCCCGATTGGAGCCTAGTGTGTGGCCTGTGACTGTGTCAAGGCGCATCTAGTCCACTACACAGACAGTGGTCTGCTTTGCTACACTCTCCACGTATGTTTTCCAAAGTGCTCATTGCTAACCGTGGCGAAATTGCCTGCCGTGTCATCAGCACCTGTAAGCGTCTGGGTATAACCACGGCCGCTGTCTACTCTGACGCTGATGAAGGTGCGCTGCACGTACAGATGGCAGATGAGGCGTATCGCATCGGCAAGGCCCCGGCTTCAGAGAGCTACCTCCGTATTGACCGTATTGTCAGCGCCGCAAAGCGGGCCAAGGCTGACGCTGTTCACCCCGGCTATGGATTCCTTTCTGAGAACCCCCGCCTTCCAGAAGCACTGGAAAAAGAGGGGATAAAGTTCATTGGCCCCTCCGCGGACGCTATCACGCAAATGGGAGATAAAATTGCCGCACGGCACCTTGCCCAGGAGGCTAACGTTCCTGTGGTGCCCGGCACTGAAGCGGAAATCACGGATGACCAGGCCCTGGACGCGGCCATGACCGTGGGTTTCCCGCTGCTTATCAAAGCGGCTGACGGCGGCGGCGGCATGGGCATACGTCTGGTGGAGCATGAGGGTGAACTAGCTTCCGCAGTGGAGCGCGCCCGTACCCAGGCTTTGGGCTCCTTTGGCAGTGAACGCGTCTATATAGAACGCCAAATTACTCAAGCCTCCCATGTGGAGGTGCAGATTATTGGCGACGAATTTGGGAACGTGATTCATCTGTTTGACCGCGATTGTTCCGTGCAACGACGCCACCAGAAGGTGATGGAAGAGTCCCCCTGCGTCAAGCTCACGCCGAAACTGCGTAAGGCTATGACAGAAGCGGCTGTCCGGCTGGCCAAGTCTGTCAATTACGTGAACGCTGGGACCCTGGAATTTTTGGTCACCCCAGAGGGGGACTTTTACTTTTTAGAGATGAACACTCGTCTCCAGGTGGAGCATCCCATCACGGAGATGATAACGGGCCTGGACCTTGTGGAGTTGCAGCTCATCGTTGCGTCGGGAGAGAAACTCCCCATTACGCAGGCGGATGTAAAGACCAAGGGTCACGCCATTGAAGCTCGTATCTACCCTGAAGACCCGGCCACCCTCTTGCCCACCGCAGGCACGGTCTCAAACCTCCGTGCGCCCACCGGTGAGAACGTCCGGTTTGATAGTGCTCTCTATGAAGGGTATGAGGTCAGCAGCTACTATGAGCCCATGATGGCCAAGCTGATTGTCTGGGCCGAGGACCGCCCCAAAGCCATTGAAAAAATGATGAAGGCATTGAAGGGCTTCACCTTGGACGGAGTTGTTCTCAATACACCTCTTGTTGCCAGCGTACTGTCGAGTGCCGCATTTGCAAGCGCGAAGTACGACACCAAATTCTTAGAGCGGCTGGTCAGTGAGCCAGCCCTTAGCAGCACGGGTAACGAATTTATAGCCTCCATTGCCGTGGCGCTGGCCATCAATAGTGACCGTGCCAAGTATGACCAGCCCAGCCGTTGGAAACTCCACGGACGCCGCCAGTTGATGGTGAACCGTCTGAGCGGAGGAGTTGTCTAATGCGACGCATGAAAGTCCGAGTCAACGGCCAGTCCTATGACGTGGAGGTGGGTGACGTCTACCACAGCCCTGTTGAGGTTCTGGTTGATGGAGAGGCCTATCTAGTGGAGCTAGGCTCGGAGACGGGTACTGCACCCAGGATGCGCAGGACTGTATTGCAGCAGGACCGGAAGGAAGACCAGCCCGGCCTACGGGGCATTACTG
>CAVOAJ010000073.1:0-8146 GCA_963693605.1 Dehalococcoidia bacterium
CCCACTGGGCTTACCATTCCGAGTCCGGTCACGTACACCTTTTTGGTCATGGTCACTCCTGAGGTGTGTGGGGTTAGGGTGATGATATGGCAGGGATGGGCTACCTACAAGTCTGTAGATGCCCAATGTTGGGTACGGTGTGGGAAGCGTAAGGACGCCAGAGTACATAGCTCCTACAACAGAGACCTCCCTCCCTGTTATTATGGGCGCCTGATAGTAGCCATGGCCAACGCAGGAGGCGTCATCATGTTTAACAAAACCTTGGTATCACTGGACGGTTCAGAGCTTGCAGAGACGGCACTTCCTTATGCCGAATCTCTGGCAAAGCAGTATGGGGCCAAACTCATCCTTGTTGAGGTGCTGCATGAGTCAGACCTGTCCAGCGCCGTGGCTACGGCCCCGTCCGCAGGTATGGGCTTAAGCTACCCGGTCAGCAGCATGACCGCGCTCAGAGACCAGTTCAAGGATGAAATCCGAGTGATTGAAGAGCGAATGGATGGCTATCTGGCACGGCTGCGCGGCGAGGGCATTGAAGCGGGATGGGACGTACTGCACGGCAACCCGGCGGACGGGATACTGGCAGCGGCCGAGCAGCGGGAGGTTGACCTGATAGTAATGTGCACTCATGGACGCGGCGGGTTGAGCCGGTCAATTCTTGACAGTGTCACGGATAAGGTCATTCGGGGAACTCATAAGCCTGTGCTGGCGGTCAAGCCGGAAGGGGCCAAGTAAGGCATGACGGTTGCTAACGATGTTTCACTGTCAAAGGCGCAGAAGCGCCCACCTCGCTTTGTCATTGCCACACCCATCTGTGACGGTCACGATGTGGCGGCGACTGCCATCACACGTATATTGCGTACCCAGGGGGCTGAAGCGGTCTATATCGGCTTCAACAAAAGCGCCCAGCAGATTGTGAAGGCAGCGGTGGAGGAGGATGCTTCCGCCATTGCGCTCAGCACCTATAACGGCGGCCACATGTCCTTTACGCGAGAGGTCATTAAAGAGCAACGCCTGCAAGGGATAGCGGACGTTCCTCTTTTCTTAGGCGGCGGCGGGACCATCCTGGCCACTGAAGTAGCCTCTCTGGAGCGTATGGGCGTGGCCAAGGTCTACCGGCCTCCCCTGGATTTGGCTGAGGCGGTGGGTGACATGCTTGAACGCACTGAGTCGTTCAAGCCCAACGCTCAGGGCGGAGAGAAGGTTAAGGGGTACCGAGACCTTGCTCGACGGCTGACGACGGCGGAATGGGGTGAGCAGCGCAAGAATGGCGCGACAGTTACGTCCAACGGCGGCGCCAACGGGACTCAGGGCAGCCCGCGGGTCTGGGGCCTAGGTGGACGGGGCGGCGCTGGCAAGAGCACCCTGATTGACGAATTGGTATTCCGCTTTCTGCAATCCACTAAAGGAAACATCGCTGTCTTGACGGTGGACCCCACATTGGGTGATCGCCTTAGGATGCTGTACTGCTACTCCCCAAGGGTGTATCTCCGGTCTGTGCACATAGGCCCGGAGGACGCGCTGGACCAAAAGCTGCCTCCCGTGCTTGATGTGCTTCGTAAAGAGACCTTTGACCTCATCCTTGTGGAATCGGTGGGCTTGGGTCAGAACGACCTTGGAGTCGCTCCCTACGTGGATGCCTCCGTCTACTGCATGACGCCGGAGTACGGCACGGACGTGCAGCTGGAAAAAGAGGCGCTGTTGCATCGCGCTGAGGTAGTGGTGATGAACAAGCGGGACTACCCGCAGGCAGACGTGCGGTCCCGGCGCGTGGAAAATCAGCTAACTGAAACCCAAAAATTTGTCCTGACTGAGGCCAAGCTCCACGGTGATCCAGGGGTGACGACACTCTTTGAACTCATCGCGGAACGCTCAGGGCTGGGGTCGTCGTCTAAGAAGCAGCGTTCAACTGGGACTGCCGATTCGCCGGTGCCCGCATCACGCCGTGGATACTTGGGCGGTGTGGTAGACACCCATGAGGCGTACTACCAGGAGATGGAACGGGAAATCAGTGAGGCGTCTTCAGATTCCGCCAAGGCAAACGACTATCAGCGGCGGTACGGAGCAATATGGAGCCGATACGGTTTCAAGGGCGGCCCAGACTTACAAGCAGGTGACACTGAAGAAGCGGGCGTCATCTACCGTACTGACGCCAAAGGCGTGCGGACGCCCGTGGCTCGTCGCACCACCACCGGCATATGGGTGCCTGTCATTGGCCTGCCTTCAGAAGACATGAGTGCGCCGGAGATTGTCCGCTACCTCTATAAGCAGAACGTACCCGGTGATTTCCCCTATACCGAGGGGGCTTACTCATATCGCCGGACTGACCAGAACCCCATCCGTATGTTTGCGGGGCTGGGCCTGCCGGAGACCACCAACCGGCGCTTCCATCTGCTGCGTGAACGTGGCGGCGCACCACGGCTCTCCACGGCCTTCGATTCGCTGACGCTCTACGGTATGGACTCCGACGAGCCTGGCGCGCTGGCCAAGGTGGGCGAAGGCGGCGTGGCCGTGGACACCATCGACGACATGCTCGCGCTCTATGACGGCTTCAACCTTGAAGAGACGTCGGTCTCCATGACCATGAACGGGCCAGCGCCCACCATAATGGCCATGTACCTGGCGGCAGCGCGACGACGCGGTTTCGATTGGAAGAAACTCAGAGGCACCATTCAGACGGACATCCTGAAGGAGGTGCAGGCCCAAAATGAGGCGCTCATTCCGCTGGAACCGGCGTTACGGCTCATTGCCGACATGATCGATTCCACGATGAAACGCGTGCCTCTCTGGTACCCCATCTCCATCTCCGGATATCACATTGGTGAGGCGGGGGCCAACGCCATACAAGAGTTGGCGTTCACCTTGGCCAACGGCTTTACCTACGTGGAGGTACTGCGGAACCGTGGGCTGCCAATAGATGAATTTGCCAATCGGCTCTCCTTCTTCTTCACGTCAGGCTCAGAGTTAGAGTTCAATGTGCTGGGCCGTGTTGCCCGGCGTATTTGGGCCGTGGGCATGAAGCGACATTACAATGTGGACGGCGCCAGCGTGGCATTGAAGTTCCACAGCCAGACGTCCGGTCGTTCACTCCAGGATGTGGAACCACTGCACAATTTGGCCCGTGTGGCTTTGCAAGCTGAGCATGCGTTGCACAACAACACAAACTCACTCCACACCAACTCCTATAAAGAGACCTACTCCACGCCGGAGGAGGAGGATGTCCTCCTGGCTATGGGCAGCCAGCAGATCCCGCTTCTGGAGAGCGGGGACTTTCGTTTCACGGAGAACCTCTTCCAGGGCGGCTACGGCCTCTCATATCTGGAAGATGAGGTTGAGCGTGCTGTCCACCGCATCTTCCGGGAGATTGACCAGCAGGGCGGCGTGATACCGGCCATTGAGAATGAATACTTCCGCACCGTCACCCAGGAAGAGGTGCAGAAAGAGCAGCGCGCGCGTCACAAGGGGGAACGGACCATTGTGGGCGTGAACTACATGGAGTCTGGGTATGGTGAACATCCGCGCGGCACGTTGGTGCACATACCCGTGGCTGATAAGCGTATGCAAATAGCCAGGACTCGCGCCTTTAAACGGAAGAATGCGGGTGAGGCTAAGGTGGCCTTGAACAAGCTGAAGGACGCCGCAACCAACGGCGGCAACGTATTTGAAGTGATGCTGGACGCTGTGGAAGTCGCCACGGTGGGCCAGATAACCCACGCCCTCTGGGAAGTCTGGGGTCGCTTCCGGCCTTCCATGTAAGGTTTACGTGCCTTCGTTGCGCACCGTCCGCGTCTGTGCATTAGAATGCCAGCTACTTTCCGTGGCTGGAGCCACAGAGCCTACCTCTTAAGGATGTGAACAGTGGTTGCCAGTGACTCAAACTATGCGCAGTTGAGACGGGAAGCGGAAGAGGACTTCGAGGATTTCTGGGCCAGAGCGGCTGAGGAGCTTCCCTGGTTCCGTAAATGGGACAAGGTCTTTGAGTCTGACTACCCATCGTTCCGCTGGTTTCCCGGCGCTCAGACCAACCTTGCGTATAACTGCCTGGACCATCATGTTAAAGAAGGCGCTGGCGACCATGTAGCGCTTATCTACGCTAATGAGCTTGGTGCACGGCAGACCTTCACCTATGCGGAGCTCACAGGTGAAGTGGAGCGCGTTGCGGCAGCTTTACGAGGCATGGGGCTGACCAAGGGCGACCGGCTCACCATCTACATGCCCAACTGCCCTGAGGCTGCCATCCTGATGCTGGCCACCGTTCGCATTGGCGCCATTCACTCAGTTGTCTTTGCGGGGTTTGGCTCACAAGCGCTGGCTGACCGCATAAACGCCAGTGGCTCCCGGTTGGTGTTCACTGCGGACGTGGCCTACCGAAAGGGGAGCACGGTGGAGCTCAAGCCTTTGGTAGATGGAGCCATGGACCTGGGCTGCGACCTAGTGGAACGAGTGGTTGTGTTGAAGCGTAGGGAGGGCAACCTTGCGCTGGTTGTTGGCCGCGACATGTTCTGGGACGAGTTCTTGGAGCAAGGGGCAGGCCAGAGCAGCGATTACGTTCTCATGGAGGCCAACGATCCTGCGTATATCCTGGCTACGTCAGGCACTACAGCGACACCCAAGCTCGTGGTCCATACCCAGGGTGGGTATCAGGTGGGTGTGCACAGCATGGGGCGTTGGTGCTATGGGTTGAAGCCATCAGATGTATGGTGGGCCACCTCTGACCTGGGATGGGTAGTAGGCCACAGCTATATTGTGTACGGCCCGTTGATGTCCGGCGCGGCCTCCATCCTTTACGAAGGCGCCCTGGATTACCCCGCTCCTGACGTGCTCTGGCGGCTTGTGGAAGAGTTCAAGGTCACTGGCATCTTCACCTCGCCAACGGCAGTGCGGCTCTTGATGCGTACAGGAGAGGAATATGCCAAAGGCAGGGATATATCTTCACTGGAGCGTGTCATCTGCGCCGGTGAAGTACTGAACCCACCTGTTTTGGAGTGGCTTGAACAACGAATATTTGATGGAAAGGTCCCGGTTATTGATCACTGGTGGCAGACGGAGACAGGCGCTCCCGTCATCGGCAATCCGTATGGACTTGGAATGATCCCGATCAAGGCAGGCTCCGCTGGCGTGCCTCTTCCCGGCATGGAAATTGCCATCATGAGTATGGAAGGGAAGGAATGCGCCCCTGGTGAGAAGGGCATCCTTGTCATCAAGCGGAGCTTTCCTAACCTCACCGCCACTATCTGGGGTGACCCTGAGCGGTATAGCCAGGACTACTGGCAGAAAATTGATGGCTTCTACTTTACCGGTGACTTGGCGTCCATAGATGAGGATGGCTATGTGTGGTTCTCTGGCAGGGCGGATGAGGTCATCAAGATAGCGGCCCACCGGATAGGGAGCGTTGAAGTGGAGACTGCCTTTATGCGGCATGAGGCGGTGGCGGAGGCTGGAGTAACAGGTAGGCCAGATGAGTTACGTGGCGAAGTTATTGCAGGCTTCATCATTTTGAAGAATGGATACACGCCCTCTGAGCAACTCAAGACTGAGCTTCAGCAGGTGGTGCGGAAGGAGTTGGGGCCTGTGGCTGTCATCGGAGACATCAACTTTGTGAACATGCTCCCCAAGACCCGTTCAGGTAAGACCATGAGGCGTGTCCTTAAGGCCATTACCTTAAATACTGACCCAGGGGACATCACTACAATTGAAGATGAAGGGTCAGTGGAAGAGGCCCGGCAGGCGTGGCAACAATTAAAGGGAGACGTTGCGTCCCAACCGTAACGGGCGTCCTAGCATTTAAGAGACCAAACAGGTACTGGAGGCTTCATGGAGGAGATTCTTGTAGAGCGCGATAACAACGTCGCCACCGTAACGATCAACCGACCTGACCAGCGTAACGCCATCAACTATCACATGTGGATGGATTTACAGCGCATTATGGTAGACCTGACGGACGACCCCGATGTACGCGTGGTCATTTTCAAAGGCGCAGGCAAAGACGCCTTCTCCGCCGGTGCTGACATTAAGGACTTTGAGCTTTATCGCAATAGCGCCGCCAAGGCCACATTGCATGAAGCAGCGGTCACCGGCGCGCTGGATGCAATCGCATGGCTGCCCAAGCCAACCATCTCCATGATCAGAGGCTTCTGCATTGGCGGCGGATGTGAACTTGCGATTGCCACGGACATCCGAGTTGCCACCAAGGGCAGCCGGTTTGGCATTCCTGTGGCCCGCCTGGGCATCCTCATAGCCAGTAAGGAGATGCGCCGATTGGTGGACCTCGTGGGTAGGGGCAATGCCATGTACATCCTTATGTCGGCCCGCCTTCTTGAGACTGAAGAGGCGTTGCGCATAGGTCTGATTAACCAAGAGGTGGAAGACGGCGAACTTGAGGACTACGTGCAAAAATTGGCCAGTGAAATGGCGGTGCTGGCGCCACTCTCTCACGCAGGCAACAAGCAGATACTTCGCACGATATTAGCCAACCCTGACATGGAGCTTCTGACGCCTGAAGAGGAAGAGTTCCAGTTGAGCAACTTTGACAGTGCTGATTTTCAGGAAGGCCGTAGAGCGTTCTTGGAGAAGCGCAAACCCAAATTTGAAGGCCGGTAGGAACGCACATATGGCATTGCCACTTGAAGGGATAACCGTCCTTGACTGCACACAGGTGATGGCGGGGCCGTTCTGCACGCTACTCCTGGCTGACATGGGGGCGGAGGTCATCAAGGTTGAGAAGCCTGACGGTGGTGACGACTCCCACCAGATGGGGCCGCCCTTCATCAACGGAGAGTCCGCAGCGTTCCTGGCCATCAACCGTAACAAGAAGAGCATCGTCATAGACTTCAAGCAGAAGGAGGGGCGGGAGCTTTTCAAAAAATTGGTCCCGCAGGTAGACGTGGTGGCGGAGAACTTCAGGCCCGGCACCATGGACAAACTGGGGCTTGGGTATGAGACGCTGAAGAAACTTAACCCTGCGCTGTTATATGTCGCGGTGTCGGGTTTCGGACAGACAGGGCCCTATGCCAGCCGCGGCGGATTTGATCTGGTGGCGCAGGGCATGAGCGGACTCATGAGCGTTACTGGCCTGCCGGACTCGCCGCCCATGAAGATAGGTGTGCCTATTACTGACCTCAACGCAGGCATGTACGCAGCCTACGGTCTACTTTCCGCGTATATCCACAGGCTGAAGACTGGACAGGGCCAGATGATAGATATGTCGCTGCTGGAGGGAGGCATAGCCTACACGTTCTGGGAGTCGTCAGAGTTATGGAATGCAGGCCATGTGCCAGAGGCGCTGGGTTCCGCCCACCGGCTGTCGGCACCGTACCAAGCGCTTGCCACTGCTGATGGCTACATCAACTTGGGTGTGGCCAACCAGTCCAACTGGGTGCGGTTTTGCAAGGCCGCCGGGCTGGATGACCTGATGGAGGACCCTCGCTTTGCCACAAACGCTGAACGTATTCAACGGTACCAGGAGCTTGCATCGCTATTAGAGGAGACCACGCGCGCCAGGAGCACTGCCGAATGGCTCTCTTTGCTAGACGAGGCGGGGGTGCCGGCAGGCCCCATTAACAACCTGGAGCAGGTGTACCGGGACCCTCACGTCTTAGCGCGTGGGATGGTACAAGAACTTGAGCACCCGCTGGCGGGCGTGACCAAGCACATAGGCGTACCGGTCAAACTGTCTGAAACGCCAGGTCAACTGCGCATGCCCGCGCCAATGCTGGGCCAACACACAGACGAGGTGCTGGGCAACTTTGGCTATTCCTCTGAAGACATCACGAAACTACGGGATAGCGGCGCCGTTAAATAAAATAAGGGCACACATTGTGTGCCCTTATCGTTTGCTGAGTTACGTGCTGCTTAAGGTTCTTAGGCCTCAGGAGTGGTTGTCTGTTGAGGCCTTTTCCCCCGCAAAGCCCCGCTAGTGTAGTGCAGCGACGCGAGAATTTCCTTCCAGGACCGAATCACTCCGGTCTCGTGGTAAGGAATGGAGTGGGCTGCACAGAACTCTTGGACTATGGGGCGAACGTTCTTGAGCTGGTTCCTAGACATGGTGGGGAAGAGATGATGCTCAATTTGGTAATTGAGACCACCGTAGTAGAACTCCGTCAGGCGACCGCCTTTGATACTTCTTGCGGTTACCACTTGTTGTCGTAGG
>CAVOAJ010000074.1:0-7976 GCA_963693605.1 Dehalococcoidia bacterium
CTATGACAGAGGTGGGCGCCAAGGTGATCCACAGTGACCTTGAGGAGAACTGGTCATACAACTCCAATTGGGTGAACACTATCTTCAGCGCCGCTGAGTAGGCGTATCAAGTACAGACGTCATGAAGGGGCTCCGGTATTACCGGAGCCCCTTTGCTTTACTTAAAGTGGTAACCTCTGCGCGAACCGCGTCGTATTCATTCGTAATATGGACGGCCTGCAATGATTGGTCTGGGTGTTCTCTACGCTGTTCTCTCCACATTCAGCTTTTCCATAAACCAAGTCAGCGTGCGTCGCGGGATGCTAGCGGGGTCCGCTATTCAAGGCGTCTACGTGAGCGTGCTGGCAGGCACGCCCATCTTGCTGCTCATAGCACTGGCAACCACGCAACTCTTTCGTGTGAGTGACCTGTCTGGGACCAGTTATGCCTGGTTGGCAGGGGCAGGAGTCGCCCACTTCCTCTTTGGTCGCTACACCAACTACCGCACGGTTGGGGCCTTGGGCGCTATTCGCGCGCGGCCAATTATCCAGATGAGCTTCCTGGTCTCCATTGGCTTTGCTGCGCTATGGCTTAAAGAGGAGATAACCACGCCCATGTGGCTGGGGATTGGGCTGGTGGCGGTTGGCCCAATGGTCCTCTATCGCGGTAGACGCCGGAGCGCACCCGTAGCGCCCACCAGCGTGCCGGGGCAGAGGAGTCCACCCCCAGTTGTGCAGCCAGGGTCCTTTATGGAGCCGCCTCGCGCCAAGGTGATTGAAGGGTACTTCTTTGGGAGCCTTAACGCGGTGGTGTTTGGCCTGACTCCCCTCATGGTCAGGCAGGGTCTTGAGGACAGTGAAGGACTTGGCGTGCTGGGGGCGCTGGTGGCCTATAGCGCTGCTGCCGCAGTCCTGCTGCCCACTCTAGCCATGCCTGCGGTGCGTCGAGCGCTTGCTGAAATTGACCGGTCGTCTGGGCGCTGGTTCATGAGCGCCACCATGGCTGTCCTCATGGCGCAGATGTTCCATTTCCTAGCGTTGAGCGTAGCGCCAGTAAGCGTGGTCATGCCGGTGCAGCGTGCAGGGAGCGTGTTCCTACTGCCAATGTCCTTCCTCATCAACCGGCAGACAGAGAGCTTTGAGCCACGAGTGCTGATAGCCATAGCTATCTCAATCACAGGATCGCTCATCATCGTGCTGTAGACTGGTGGTAATCCCCTGCGCGAGGTAGCTATTGGCCCGTGTAACCGACCGGTACCGTGACGCCCCTGGCAAGCTGGTAGTAATCACAGACATGTCGCCTCCACGAAGCGGAGACGCGTCAATGCTGGACCGTGTGAAGGGCCTTAGCGCCGACTTCATCTCGGTTGCCTACAACCCCGGTAGACTGGTGCGCATGGACTCAAGAACGGCTGCGTACGCAGTCCAGCAGCGCACTGGCACGGACGTGGTCTTCACTCTGGCGACGCGAGACATGAACAAGATAGCCACGGGGTCACAGTTGTTGGGCGCGCAGACGCTTGGACTGGAGAACGTGGTGGTAGTGCAGGGCGACCGCCTCACTGAACGCGAAACCGAGCAGGGCGCGTCTGCGGTTGATGACTTCACGTCCACGAGCCTGATTGCCTCCATAGCCGCCATGAACAACGGCCTGGACTATCGCGGAGGGAAGCTTGGTGCGCCCACGGAGTTCTGCATAGGCGCAACGCTGGACCTGGGGCGCGGTGCTGATGCGGAGGCCGGCTTGGCTCGTCGCAAGGTGGAAGCGGGCGCGGACTTCTTCATATCTCAGCCCATCTATGACGCAGCCCAACGAGAGCGCTTTCTGGAGCGCTACCAGGCCCGGACGGATGAAGAGCTGTTGCAACCTGTCTTCTGGGGCCTCCAGGTGCTGGAGAGGGACGGCGTGCTTCTTAGTGACACCCCTACGAGGGTGCTGGAAGAGCTTGAGAACGGCAAGCCAGGGACTGACATCGCAGTAGAGACACTTCGCGCCTTCATGGACGCAGGCGTTCGAGGCATCTATTTGGTGCCGCCCATACTTAAGGGTGGCGCTCGTGACTACGAGGCTGCACAGCGGGTGTTGGCGAGTGTCTAAGCGGTCAGCGGCTGTGTAGTCAGACTGTTCCAATCGTCACACACAGCACGCGGCTTGAACGCCAACCTACTCGATGTAGGCGATGGCCTCTATCTCCACCAAGAAGTCAGGGTTCGCCAGGGACTTGACCACCACAGTTGTGCTTGTGGGTGGTGAGTCGCCATAGATACGCATGCGAGCGTCGCGCACCGCTGGAAAATAGTCCAGGTCCGTGACATAGGTAGTTGTCTTCACAATGCTGGCCAGACTGCCGCCGTGGGCTTTGCAGGCGGCCTCCATGTTTTTGTATACCTGCTCAAGCTGGGCAGCCGCGTCTCCCTTGCCAACAATGTTCTCCTGAGCGTCCCTGGCCACCTGTCCCGCAATGTAGACCGTGCTGCCGGTCTTCACCGTGTGGTGCGCGCCAGGGAGCTTTCCCATAGTGTCAGGGCTCAACCGTTCAATGGGCATGGTCTGTCTCCTCAGTGGAATGAATGATGACGGGATGATACCGGCGTGAGGTCTTGCGACTGGCGGAAGGGGCTACGGTTGGCGAGCTTGGCCCCACCGTTGGGCCCAGAAGAGCCAGAGAATAACCACGCTAAGGATCATGACGCCCTGCCATATCAACAAGTGGGCCATGTCCAGGTATTGGGGGAAGTACGCACCTATGTAGAACAGGCTGATCATTCTAACGAGGTTCAGCACTGTTATGGCGGCGAGACCACCAACCAGGCCAATGAGCTTGGCTCGCAGTGAAGCGGGGTAGGCGGCAATGGCGGCCACAAAGAGGACAGAGGGGCCTATTGCGGTGCATTCAGCTACTACGATATAGCGTGACTACCTCAGTAGACTTAGGGCCTACGTGCTCTCGATTCCATTTCCGTTCTGCTTGGCCTTAGTCATCTCTTGGAGCTGAGGTAAGTACTTGATGGAGAGCCGCTCAATGGGAATGTCCTCAGGCGCTAGGCCGCCTGGATTCCTGTGCTCAAAGAGAGCATCTCTGCCGCCAAGATGTTTGGTCACAACCAGCTTGCGCCATTGAATTACCTCTGCGTCCGTGCCAGATAGCTTTTCCGGCCAATCAAACCGCTGATTGGTCATCACGCTGGTGTCTTGAGTTGAGAAATTCCCCTCAATCAGCCACTTGTGGTAGACATGGTAGAGGAATGTCTGCCACCAGCGCTGGAGTTTGTTCTTTGGACGTGTGTAGTGATAGTAGTAGATGCGAGACGTATTTTCGGTAACCGGCACTGCTACCCGTGTGTAGAGGTCATACGCGAACTCTGCTCTGAACATGCCGGGCAGGTGATGCCCAAAGCACCAGCGGGGCGACTTGGGTGCTGGAACGTTCTTCATTGCGCCAGCCACGTTCCACTTGAACAGCCACGTCCATAGTTTACGGTAGTTGTGTTGAGGCCAAGTCCACCCCTGCTTGGGATAGTAGTCCTCAACTCGTGTTCCACTAGCAGGCGGAGCCTGGAGCAAGTCAGGACCAAAGCCGTTGCCAACAAACAAAGGGTGCTCACCAGGAGCTCCCCTGGACAAAAAGTCTCCACGTAACACGACGAAGGCGTCGCGGTGCAGATAGTTCACATGGGAGTCCATGGAGTTCTCCATGGCTACTTCCCAGTTGCAGTTCCAATGCGCCATGCCATGAAGCACTAGAGCGTCGTCGTCAAAGAACTCCTCAGGCACGTCCTCTTCAATAGGCGCAGGCTCACCCTCACCCATCCAAACGAAGACCATCCCCTTGAGTACCTGTGTCGGGTACTTCTTGGCCTCTGTGCCAGGCTTGCCGCACACCAGAGAGTCCGGGCCTTCACTCAAGACGGCCACGTTTGTACCGTGTTGGTCATACACCCAGCCGTGGTAGGGACAGGCCACGGTACCGTTCCAGTGGACACGCCCCTCTGAGAGGCGTGCGCCACGGTGAGGGCAGACGTCTTGGATGGCGGCAGGTTGCCCATCCGCTCCTATGAAAAAGCAGATGTCGTCACCCATCATGGAAACCTGCACAGGCTTCTTTTTTGGGACTTTGTTGGCCATGATGGCCGGCCACCAGTAGTTTCGGAGACCCAATGTGGGGATGTGGAGACGGAGGTCCCCGCCTAAGCTGTTCAGCGTTTTGTTCGCGCCTGACTGATCAGGGCTAGCGCCTTTCTTGGCCAGACTGTCTACCATTGCAATCCCCTTTCATTCAAGCAGGGCAGGATGCTAAGAGTGAGCCATCGGTGTGCAGGTCGTTTGGGCTCAACAATACTCAGGGTAAATAGTCGTGTCAACGCACGGGCAAGCCTAGTAAGGGGAATAACCTAGATAGGGGGGATGAATTCGCCACCCCAACTGAGGAAGCCAATGTCCACTTTAATGACACCTGACCAAAGTTGCAGCCCCAGTATTTGAATGAAGGCACCCCAGATAATCAACATGATAGACACTGTGGTGAGAAGCGTTTTCCACCATATGAGTCGAGAGTAGAGAAGCAAAAAAGATATGAGAAACAGAGGAATCCCTATCAACATTCCGAAGATAAACAAGACGACAAAAAAGCCCCACATCCACGACAGCACGACTACTATTTGGCGAAGTTCCGTGGCTAGGGACGTTGGTGCTGAGTCTACGACGCCGACCGCCTCCATGCGAGCAATCTCATCTGCATCAATGGAGGGCATGAAGTCAATTATGCTCACATTAAATTGGCGCATCAGGCGGGGTGATACCTCTCCAGCTATAGTCAAAACGAGAAGCACTGCGGAGGGTATTGCGATGATAAGAGGGACCAACCGCTGCCGTGGCAACAGGTCAGCCGCTGAGATAAAGAAAATATAGCCGAGCATGGCCAGCAGGAGGAGTTCAAAGATAATTGCAGCGTTGCGCATGGTTGTAACCTAGTCCGACGCCTTGGACATTCGCGCCCTGATGATGGGCAGCACCAAAATGATAATAGCTACCACGAAAAGGGTTAGTGAAATGGGCCGTGTAAAGAAAATAGAGTACTCACCGGCGGAGATCTGCAATGACTGGGTAAAATTTCTTTCGGCAAGGAACCCAAGTACAAACCCAATGGCCATGGTGACCAGGGAGAATCCTAGCCGGTCGAGGGCGTACCCAAAGAGGCCAACAACCAATGCAAGAGCAACGTCCCAGATGCTGCCACGGCTAGCGTAGACGCCAACCAACGCAAAGGTCAGCACCACGGGAAGAAGATATTTCACTGGCACAACCGTCACTCTGGCCAGCAGGTCAGCCGATAGAAAAACTATGCCGGCTGCCATCACCGCTGACATGGTGTAGCCAAAGATAAGAGCCCAGACGATATCAGGGTGCTCAGTCACAAAAAATGGACCTGGTACCAGGCCGACAATGGTGAACGCTACCAAAAGCAGCGCCATTTCTACACTACCAGGAATGCCAAAGGCCAGTGTGGGCATGAGTGCTCCGCCGTCCTTGGCGTTGTTACTAGACTCAGACGCCACCACGCCTTCAGGGATTCCAGTGCCCCACCTGGATGGGTCTTTGGATGTCTGCATACCCAGAGTGTAGCCCAGAAAATTGGCAACTGTCCCTCCAACGCCCGGCAGTAGACCAATGATAGTGCCCAGCACAGAGCTCTGAAGGGTAATGCGCCAGTTGATGAACACATCCTTGGCACCTTGCAGAATGCCCTTGAAGCCCGCATGAATGCGCTCTCCTTGCTTGGCCACCGTACCGCCTTTTGTGGCATAGGAAATGACCTCACGCACGGCAAATAGCCCTACAAAGAAAGCTATCAGAGGAACACTGTCATATTTAATGTAATTTTGGCTTCCGAAGGTGAAACGTTCAATGCCAAAAATAGGAGAGGCGCCAATCAGGGCGATAAGGATGCCAAACCCTGCGGATATGAGTCCTTTTATCATATTGCCCTTGGCCGCAAAGGCAACCGTCACCAGTCCCAGCATGATGAGCATGAAGAACTCAGGGGGCTGGAAAAGGAAGATGACTTTCAAAACCAAAGGAAGGAGAAGAATCAAAACCAGAAGGCCAAATATCATGCCGACCACTGAAGCAGTGGCGGCAATGCCTATTGCCCGACCGGCCTCGCCGTTCTTGGCCATGGGGTGGCCGTCAAACATGGTGGCAGTGTTGACTGCAGTACCGGGTATGTTGAGAAGAATTGCTGTGACCGAACCACCAATGGTGGCCGTACCCAATAACCCCGTCATGAAAAAGATGCCTTGCATTTGTTCCATTCCGAAAATGAAAGGAAAAAGAAGTGCAATTGCCGTTACAGAACTGAGGCCAGGAATGACACCAAAGACAATGCTGATGACCGTGCCCAAAGCAACGAGAGCAAGCATCTCTGGTGAAAACAGCTGCGCTAAGCCTGGGACTATGCCTTCAAACAACCCTTGCCTCCGGGAACCTTGACCTGAAGAAATATGGGGGTGGTAGCAACATAGCTGGCGAGGCCATTAACGACCCGCCAGCTATGTTGCCGTGATACGTGAGAGCGTTCTTACTGACCGAGCTCTTCAAAAACTGCCAAGGCTTTGTCCCTGGCCGCAGTTGCACGTGCAACCTGGTCCTGCATAATCTTGGTGATCTGCTCACCGGTCTCAGGGGCAATTGGCCTACGTGTCCGCTCCGACCATGCCGCAAATTCAGGGTCTACAAGGAGTTCTGCGAAGATGGCTCTCCAATAGGTCACAACTTCGTCAGAAACCTCAGGTGAAATGCCTATCGCCCTGGTGGTGCTGAAGGAGATTTCCTCGTTCAGACTCTCTTTAGCGGGGATAGCAGATGGTGCGACTGGGTCAACTTTGTCTCCGAAAATAACCAAAGGCCGCACGTCCCCAGACTGAATAAATTGAAGCTGGGAAGTTACGTTCATGAGTCCTAATTCACCATCACCACGGGCAAGAGCAATCATCATCTCAGCACTGCCTGGATAGCCGGTGATGAAATTCACCTTGAACCCGAGCGTCTCTCCAAGGATGACCCACTGCAAAATGTTGGAGTTGCCAACCGCTACAACCGTGATTTCATCCAAGGCGCGGAGGTCCGCACCGCTTGTTATAGCGGAGTCCTTGTTGGCACTGAGCATCAGAGGCTCAGTGACCGGGTTACCAAGCCATGGAACCAGGCTGAGGTCATACCCTGCCTCTTCCACGCCCTTCAGAGCCTGGAATGTGGCTGCGCCTGAACCATCAACGATGCCGATGGTGTGGCCGTCCGGACGGGACCGCCAAATGTTGAGCAGGCCGGTGCGACCGCCAGCACCGGGAGTGTTCTTGATAATGACCTCAATACCGTCAGGCAGGTACTTCGTGTTCAGAAGGTCTGCAATCCCTCGGGAGTATGCGTCAAAGCCACCGCCGGGGGAGTAGGGAACAATCCAAGTTATAGTCTTGGTTGGTTCCCAAGCCGGGACTGGGGTTGCCGTGGCCGCTGGCCGAGGCGTCGCCGTGGGCTGAGGAGTCTCACCCGGAGCCAGCGTAGCTGTGGGCTCGGGCGTGTTCGTGGGTGGAGATGATGTCGGTGTGGGATCACTGCACGCGGCAGCAATCATAGCGACGATGAATAGCGTCAACAGAATGAAGATACCTTTGCCTGAACGCACCATTTACGGCCTCCTTAAAATCATCAACGAAGCGCTGTTGTGGGACCGGAGCATCCGGCCCGTCTCTTTGTCCCTGTCTTACCATACGGCCCGTGTGGGCCAAGGGTTTCACTCTATGCCAACCTGGCCACCCCAATGCTCACCCACAAATACGGGTGCATGTGAGATTGGCAAAGAGAAACAGCCCACTTTTAGGCTGCGAAGGAGTGTAGCAACGTGCCTGCTGAGCGTCAACCCATTTTGACGTGGATAGTGAGACTTGGTGCCAGAAATTTGCCTGAATTTGCGAATTAGAGCAAACGACTGCTAGACTCCG
>CAVOAJ010000075.1:0-7842 GCA_963693605.1 Dehalococcoidia bacterium
AGCTGGTGGATGGTTTAGCGAATGCCATGCAAGCCTGAATTGGTTTCGACATGGTTAACATGGAAGCGCGGTATGCCGAGGATAGTCTAACCGCCAAACAGTAAGGTATCCATAGACCACGAGATTAAAAATGAAGGGAGCATCCCAATCAGAATGACCGTTGCTCCTCGTCCCAGAGACGAGTAGCTCAACACTTGCTGGGCGGCAGTTATTGCTGCGATGAACCACCACATCAGCAGTGTGATAGCAAAGAAGGAAATCATGTATGGAGTAATGAATGGGAAAACGTTGATAGCTGCTATCAGCCAGATTGAATTGGCAAATGCCAACGCCCGGGCCACCTGTCCCCAGTCCGCCTCCGTCTGCGGCTCTGGGAGGAGCTTGGTGCCTGCGTACCACACAATCCACGATTCAAATGCCCAGGTAGGCAAAGCGACAGCGATCGACCATATGTGCCAAGGCAGGCTACTACTGCTCCCTTCCCCAATGCTGATAGCGATTGATACGAGTAAGACTAAGGCTATTGCCTGACCAGTGGCTGATTTATCAGCTGCCACTTCTCCGTATACTGCCTTGTCCAGGAGGATGGCGCGCCGTATGCGGTTCAGCATTAGCATTAGGCTGTTACCCTCTCTCTGTTGGTCTACCCGCCGCCGCCAGCGCCTTCCACTATTCCAGGCTCCGTCATCCTCACCGGGTCCAACAACTCGTTAAGCTGTTCGTCGGTCAGGCTAGTCTTGGCCTTGGCCACCTCCCGCAGGGTCTGGCCAGTCGCCGCAGCCTCTTTGGCAATCACGGTGGCCAGGTCATAGCCAATGGCTGGGGTGAGGCCCGTGGCCAACATCAGTCCGCGTTCCACCATCTCCGGCCCCTTGCTGGTGGCTTGCAGCCCTCGTATGCACTGGGTCTCGAAGTTTGCCGTGGCGGACGCTAAGAGGGCTGTTGCCTCATGTAGATTGTAGAAGGCAACCGGCCAGAAGGTGTTGAGTTCCAGGAAACCGCCCTGGGCAGCGGCGCTCATGGTGGCGTCATTGCCAACGATGTGCGCCACGACCTGCAACAGCGACTCCGTGATGACGGGGTTCACCTTGCCAGGCATGATGGACGAGCCGGGCTGGACAATGGGCAGGTCAAGCTCACCGAGACCCGCTCGTGGGCCGGAACCCAACCACCGGATGTCATTGGCTATCTTCTGCATGGACACCGCCGCGCTCCGGATTGCACCGCTTGCAGAAAGCATGGCGTCCAGTGCGGACTGCGCCTGGAAGTGATGCGCCGTTTCCACCACAGGGAAGCCGAGGTCCTTTGTGAGGATCGCACATGCCAGCTTCGAGAACTTAGGGTGGGCGTTGACGCCGGTACCGACGGCCGTTCCACCCAAGGCCACCTGGCCCAGTGACGCAATGTGGGACTCTACACGCCCGTGGGCAAGTAGCGCCTGGTCTGTGTAACCCTGGAACTCCTGCCCCAAGCGTATGGGTGTGGCGTCCTGGAGGTGGGTGCGGCCAGTCTTGATGGTGTCCCACCACTGCTCAGCCTTGGCCTGAAGCGCAGACCTGAGCTGCTCCAGGGCGGGCATCAACTCTTCCTTGATGGCCCTGGCAACGGTGAGATGGCTAGCTGTGGGGATGACGTCATTTGACGACTGCCCCATGTTCACATGGTCGTTGGGGTGGACGCTGCGGCCATTGATGTCGCCCATGATTTCATTGGCGCGCCGTGCAATAACCTCGTTGGCGTTGGTGTTGCTGGACGTGCCTGAGCCAGTTTGGAATATATCAATAACAAACTGGTCATCAAATTTACCCTCCACCACCTCCGTGGCCGCCTTCACAATGACATCGCCAATTGCGGCGTCAAGGCGACCGGTTTCCACGTTGGCTTTGGCTGCGGCCCGCTTGACCATGCCCAGCACGTGAATGAATGCAGGCGGGTAGCGGAGGTTGCTCACGGGAAAATTGAGCACCGCTCTTTGGGTGGATGCGCCGTAATAGGCGTCAGCGGGCACTTCCATTGGGCCCATGGAGTCTTTTTCTGTCCTGGTGGCCTTGGTCTCAGTCATGGTTGGGTTTCCTCATTGCCCGCAAATTTGCAGAGAAGGGTGTATTGAGAAGCAGGCCTATGTTACCTGTCGCAAGGGACACCGCCAAGGGCGGCTGCCGCCAACGTGCATTGTTCGTATCGCTCCGCACATGCTCACAATTAGCCTTGTAAGTGCCTTCAGTCGCCTATACTCCCTGTGCTATCATGCCGCAAATCCACAAAGGTTCACCTCTCACTAAGCCCTATGACCAACAGGTTTGAATCACGGACAGGCGGCATCCTCTTCACGGTGTTAATTGCCACCGCGTTGTTGCTCGTTGCCGTAATTGTAGGCTGGCTTGCCTTTCGCCTTGACGGTGCTTTGGGCCACGGCCCCTTACCCAGTGACAGGTCAGGCAAGGAAACCTATGTCCTCACTATTGTGACGGCGTTCCTTGGCATTGTGGCAGGCGGCGCTGCGCTGGTTGCCACAGCGCTGGTGCGGGAGACCGCAAGCCGCTACGTCTGGCTCTTCTACTCTATTGTGGGAGTGCTGGTCCTTTTACTTTTGCTAACGCCGCTGCGACCCTATGGCAATGACTCATGGATAGGACTCCCTGAATTCATAGTAACGGTGCCGGCCAAGCTGGTCTTTGGTGTGATGCTGGGGGCGCTGTTGTTCACCATTGGTGATGTACAGCGGCAGGTTTCGCGCTTGGTGCGCTTCCGTCGCAGGATTGATATGCCGGGGCCAGGCGCACCCGTGACCAGCACGGCCACACGGGGCTTACCCGGACAGTTCACCCCAGCCGCTTGGCGCTCTCTGTGGCATATGCAGGAGGAGGCGCGGCGCTTTGAGCATGCCTTTGTGGGCACGGAACATTTGCTGTTGGCCATCATCCGAGACCCGCGCTCCGTGGCTGCGATGACGGTGACCAGTGCAGGCTTGGACTTGGACAGCGTACGGAGCCAGGCTGAATCCATCCTTGGACGGAGAGGCTCCCTTGTTACCGGGACCGGCGGACTCACCAGGCGGTGCCAGCGTGTGATTGAGCAAGCGGCACGGGTTGCTCGGGAGTCCAACAACCGGCGGGTCAGTACAGGCCATCTGCTCCAGAGCTTGGTTGCCCAAGTGGAGGATGCGGCCGCTCAGATCCTGATATCAGCGGGGCTGACGCCAGAGCAGGTGGAGGCTGAAGTGAAGCGCATTGGTCCCGACGCCGAAGAGACCAGCCATCCATCCTCTTCCTAAACGCCTGCCGTTAGCCTGTCACGCTCTCGACTTTCCTGTGCCCATAGCGCAAAATTACGTACGTACTGTGCGTCTATGGGGGCCCGTAGCTCAGTGGTTAGAGCGGTCGGCTCATAACCGATTGGTCGCAGGTTCGATCCCTGCCGGGCCCACCAACGCAGATTGAAAGCTTCGATTACTGGTTTCCCAGCCACACCTCGTTCACCTTCGCCCCATCCAGGCCATATTGGCCGACATCTCCAGCCGCATTAATCGGTGCTGATTATGGGTGCCTCTATGACCAGCGGCTTGCCGAAGTCGCTCAGGTCCATCTCCATGGTGATGTTGGCGATTGCGCCTTCGGCCATCTGTAGAAACTTACTCTCTCCGCCCAGAGTCAGGTCTCCGTCTACCCGTATGCGCCGCGGCAGGCCGTCATCCACGCCCACCCAGTAGTCGATACGGGCGCTGATCGGTTGCTCTGCAAGCTGATCGACCGCCAACCGCCCAACGAGGTGGTATACCGGCACGCCGTTCAGCTCCTCACGGCCTATCAGCGCCAGCGCGGTAAAGTCCACGAACTCAGCTGAGACCACCTCTGTTGGATCAACGGGTGAGCCGGTGTCTGAAGTTAGCTCCCAGAGGCCGGTGGTTGGGTCAGTGACGTAGACGCCCTCTTCCGTGACAATGATGTCTGATATGAGGTTCAGTCCCAGAGCAGCCACTGAAATCGTGCCGCTGAACTTACCCTCCGTGAGGACGTCACCCGTGAAGGTGATAGGGATGTTGATGGTGAGGGTACCTTGCTCAGCGACAAAAGAGATGTCCATGTCAAAATGGAACGATGTTTGTGTTTGTAATGCAGCTAGCGATTCCTCAAGGTAAGCGGCAGCGTTTGGCGGCGTAGGTGTGGGTGATGGCGTTGGCGTTACGATGGGTGTTGGTGTTGGGGCTATGCATGCGGTGAGCACGAACAGACTAACCAGCGCTGCTAATACAATTCCTAGACGTCGTAGCACTGGGGGTCTCCTTGTTGCCTATGGCGGGACTAGGTCACCTTAAAGTATACGCTCAGTCAACGATGGAGAATCGTGGCAGGCTTTCGAGAGGAAGTGCGGGATCGTATGGAGCCTGCGAACGCAGTGAAGGCATCGCATGATACGACCATGGCCATCATTCAGAACCTCAGGTAAGTAAACAGAGAACGGCCCTCCAATTTTGGAGGGCCGTTGAAGCATTCTTGTGTTAGCCGTTTTCCTTGTCGTGGCTAGCTGACCCTATATGTAGAGTCCTTGATCTCCATAAACCGAGGAGCGCGCGTTCCAGCGGTCAGCGGAAAGATTACCCGGCTGGGTTTAATGGCATCAACGTCCTTGGGAGCGGGCTCAGGAAGGGCCAGGTACGTCCCACACATCATGCACCGAGTCATGCGAAGGTGGAGTGCGTAGGTGGCGCCGCATTTGTTGCAAGTACCCATAATGATTGACCACGTACGGTAATTGGTACTTGTTTAAACGGAATATAAAATTTTGCACAGAACGGTTAGCTTGTCAATCATGCTTTTGGGTGATGACGCGGCTGTCCTTGTCGAATTGGCCTTCTTTCAGAGACATGCGCACTCCTTATGAGGCTGGGTTTCCTGCCTCTGTAAGGCTCGCTATCCCGTACTGGATCACCAACGCTGCTTTGCGACAGATAGACGGCAGGTGATGCGCCGGGCACTGCGGAGGCCACCAAAGCGCAAGTTATTGTCATGGTGCTGGCGACGGTATGGCCTGTTCCAGCGGGCGCGGCTGCTTTGACCATGTGACGCGAAATGCGTAGCACGGCCCCAGCACAAGTGCCGGGGCCGTGGAAGTCGTTCTGCAAATGATTCGTGACAGCGATGCCTAGATCATGTAACCGCCACCGGTTACGCTGAGCATCTGCCCTGTGATGTACGAGGCCTCCGGTGACGCGAAAAAGGCGACCGCCGCGGCAACCTCAGTGGGGTGTGCGGGCCTGCCCATGGGGGACCCGCCTGTCATGGGCGGGTAAATCTTCTTCTCTTCATCAGTTGGGTTGAACTCAGCCTCACGACCGCCCGCCTTGGAGTCGGTTGTGCCATCGGCCCGCACCTCCATGTTGGAGGGTGATACGCAGTTCAACGTAATGCCGTGGGTCACAAGCTCTCCCGCCAGGGTGGTGGTCAAGCCAACGATGCCGCCCTTGCCTGCGCCAGCCAGGAATGAGTGGTAGGGGTTGCCACGCTCGAAAGCGGACCCACCTATGTTCACGATGCGCCCGTAGTGTTGTTCCATCATTGCGGGGATGACCGCCTTGCAGGCACGCAGCGTGTTCCACAGGTTCCAGTTCATGGCTTTCTGCATCATCTCTTCTGTGAATGATAGGAAGGGCTTGCGCATCTGGTACGCGGCCGTGTTCACCAGCACGTCTAACCGACCAAAGTCCTTGAGCACCTGGGCCGCCATGTCATCAGCTACGCCCGCTACGCTCATGTCCCCTGCGTAAGAACTGGTCTCAACGCCGGTATCGCGCTTGATGTCAGCCGCCGTTTGCTTGGCTTTCTCTTCCTGGATGTCTGCAATGATAATCTTTGCGCCTTCTTCAGCCATTCGCTTGCCAATGACCCTACCCAGGCCCTGGCCGCCACCATGGATAACGGCCACCCGTCCTTCATAGCGCTTGCATTCTGTCTTAACCTCAAAGGGCAATGACACGAACCCCTGTTGCTGTGTCACGATTTCCTCCTTATAGCTGTCGTACTGCTGATGCGACGCAAAGCTACTCCAAAACGCTCAAATTGTCATCAGTGCGTCTGAAATAGTGGGTGTAGCGAAGTAAACGGGGGAACCCCTGCTGTGCCTACTGGATCTCATCCGTAATCACGCGGGCTGCGGGGGTGAGCCTAGAGGCGCTGTCCAGGTAGACAGCCAAGTCGTCAAAAAAGATGTGCGGCTTGAACACGCGCAATACTGAACTCTTGTCCAGCCCGCCCAGGAAAAACGATTCATCAATGCGTACGCCCCAGGAACGTAGCGTGAGGATAGGGCGCTTGTGGGCGGGTGCGGCGCGCGCTGTGACCAGTGCCGTGCGGATGGGGCAGTCCTGCTCAGAGAAACGGCTTTGTATGGCGCTGAGGTCATCCAGGAACCGTTTGAAAGGGCCTGGGTTCAGCGGCTCATTAGCGTGCTCATTTTCATGGGTCTGGAAGGCGTCGATACCTTTGTCGCGGAAGTAGCGGTCCACTTCACCTGCGAACAGCACGCCGTCTCCGTCAAAAGCAATACGGACCTCATGGCTGTCTTCCTCAAGCAGGTCAGGGGCTGGGTAGACCAATGCGGCTGCGAAGCCTGCTTTCAGCGCCATGGTCACATTCTCTGGGTTTGCGGAGAGGAAGAGGTCACAGGAAAAGCTTTCAAGGTAGTGAAAGGGTGAACGCCCATCTGTGAACGCCGCGCGCACAATGTCCAGCCCCGCCGCCTCAATAGACTTGTAGATACGCAAGCCAGAATCGGCGTCATTACGTGAGAGTAAGACCACCTCCACCAGCCGCTCACCTGCGCGCTCATTGATGTTCAGCAGCGCCTTCACCAACGGGAACGCCGTGCCGGGGCGCAGAGGGACGTCCTCATGGGCTGACTGGTATGCGCGGTACGCCTCTAGCCCCTGCTTTTCAAACACTTCATGGGCTTCATCCAGGTCAAATAGCGCCCTGGACGTGATGGCCACCACAAGCTTGTCATGTAGTACGTAGGGCATGAGTGTTTCTTTGACCGGTTGTTCTTGCGTGAGGGTACACCACTCACAATACCATTGTTTTCTCAGCGCAGCGTTGTGGTGGGGCGATATGTTGCGTTGCCGATGGATAAAAAAGAGGCCCCTGAATAAGGGGCCTCTTTTACAGTGTTACCTGCTTAGCTTACCAGCGGCTTCCGCCGCCACCGCTACCGCCACGGGGCCGCTCCTCGCGGGGGCGGGCCTCGTTAACGGTGAGAGTTCGACCGTCGAGCTCCTTCAAGCCTTCGATTGCACTCTGAGCCTGAGCATTGTCCGGCATCTCTACGAAGCCGAAACCCTTAGATCGGTTCGTGTCCCGGTCCATAATGACCGTGGCGGACTCGACCTCACCGTAAGCGGCAAAAGCCGCTTCCAAGTCAGCATCCCTAGTATCAAACGATAGATTCCCTGCATAAATACGCATTGGCACTCCTTGCCAAACAAGATTCCGAGTACATGTGTGCAAAGCGCTGATGCGGGGAAGGCTAGACAAGCTAGAACCACGATGCAGAAGCGACGGTGCAGAAGTCCTTCGGTGTCGAAATTATATCATAAGCTGTCAGCGCTCAATCAAGGAGGCGCGGATTACTCCAAAAATGCGCGCAATTTCTCGGAGCGGCTTGGGTGGCGGAGCTTGCGGAGCGCCTTGGCTTCAATCTGACGGATACGTTCCCGTGTGACGCCAAATTCACGGCCAACCTCTTCCAATGTTCGACTACGCCCGTCCTCCAACCCAAACCTGAGCTGCAATACGCGGCGCTCCCGGTCACTCAGCGTGTCCAGAATGTCGTGTACCTGCTCTCGCAACA
>CAVOAJ010000076.1:0-7738 GCA_963693605.1 Dehalococcoidia bacterium
AGAAGTATTGAGAAAAAGCGACTCTGCGGCGATGTGCAGTCCGGGTGAGATAGCTCCGCCCAGATACGTGCCGTCGCTGGCAATGGCGTCGAAGACCGTCGCGGTACCGAAGTCGACGACGATGGCCGGTCCTCCGTAGCGCTGGTAGGCAGCGGCGGTGTCCACCACCCGGTCAGCCCCCACGTCACGGGGATTGTCATACATGACCTTGACGCCGGTGCGGGTTCCCGCGCCAACCACCAGGGGCTCCGTGTTGAAGAGGTGGCGCACCACGTCCACAAAAACGCCTGTGAGGGGCGGCACCACGCTGCACATGGATACGTCTCGTATGCTTTCCACCGGCACGCCCTTCATGGGCAGGAGGCCGTTGAGTTCCAGCGTGTACTCATCCGCCATCTTGCGGGCGTTGGTGGCAACGCGCCATGACGCCACGAGTCGTTCGCCGTCAAAGGCGCCGATGGTCACGTTGGTGTTACCTATATCGATTGCAAGTAACATAGCGCCGTCATTATACCAGGGATGTGTCTGTGGCCTGGGGCAAGGGATTTTTGGGCCAGGAATTGGTTGGCCAATTTAGGAGAGGCATGGCCCGATGGTGAGTTGCAGCCAGTCCAAGCCTGCACTAGGATTCGGCTAATGCTGCCGTAAGCAGTCCCTTCATGTAGGCGGGGCGGGGTACGGCCCGACGCTCACTCGGCAACCGTGCAGCTCCAAACCGATGGAAAATCCGTAGTCTGCCCAAACGAACGAGTCTCTACACTGATAAACATGCGAACCCAAGCCACATTGCCATTAGCCTCAGGGACTACCAGGAAGCTAGAACAAGCTATTGAGGTTCTTTGGCTGCTTGCGTTCGCCATCGCGCCCATCATCATGGTGTCTCCAAAGTTCATGTATGACCCCATAGACCTACCGAAGGTGACGCTATTCAGGTCACTAACTGGGCTGATGGCCATCCTACTTGTCACCAAGGTAGCCATGGGAGGCCAGTGGCGGCCCATGGCTAGCGTCTCCGGTTTAGGCATGCTGTTAGCGTGGGTAAGGCGGTCACCGTCTCGATGGATAGTGGTTGCGGCGCTGGCGTTTCTTATTGCTAATTTCATTTCTGCGGCAGTAAGCATCGCGCCCAAGGCGAGCCTTTGGGGGCGCATGCCAATTGCCGACGGCTATTCCGCATACAACACGCTCAGCCTCATTGTGTTTTTCCTGATTATTGCGGGAAACGCACGGACATTGGAGCAGAGCCTCCGCATACTGGGTGCCATTGTCGTGGCCGGGACCACGGCAGCCGTGTACGGCATTTTCCAGCATTCAGGGATTTCATTTTTCAACCTCGTCACGCCCGGCGACCGGATCATCTCAACGGTGGGAAACCCTATCTTTCTAGGGGCGTTGCTCAGCTTTTCCATACTGGCCACTACAACGCTAGCTGTTGTTAGAGAGCGGTTCATTCTCAGCACTGGCTATTTCCTGCTCTTTACGGTCCTTTTATCGGTCCAGATTTATGCCCTTTTGCTTACGCAAAGCCGTGGGCCCTGGGTTGGGCTTGCGGCAGGGACTGTGCTGTTCATTGCACTGAGTTCCGTTGTGTTGGGTCGCAAGGTCACCTCGTCGGCAATATCACTCATCCTGCTTTCGTGGGTAGTGGCAATTGGCATCACCATAATGAGCGGGTCGCAAACTTCTGCGGCGGTTCAGTCCAGAGCGGATACCCTTGGAGAGGTCAACACGGCACTTACCCCTCGCACGGAGATATGGAGTGCAACGCTTGACCTGATAAGCACCAGGCCCATTCCCTTGGCCAGTCCCTCAGACCTGAGGCCCCTGCGCTATTTGATTGGGTATGGCCCCGAATCACTTGGATACGTATACCCCTTGCGGGTACTGCAAGAGGTGGAATCAAGGCCGGACAACGAGGTGCCTTCCCAGGCGCACAACTTCTATCTCCATGAAATGGTTGAATTAGGCCCACTGGGCCTGCTTGCCTTTCTCTGTGTGTTGGGGGCTTTTGGCTTGACGACAATGCGGATTCTGCTGATGCGGCCGCCGGAGCTGTCGTCAGCGCACCTGATCATTGGCGTGGGGCTGCTGGCTGCAATCAGCGCTTGGGCTGTCCAGTCGCTGGTGGGCATTCCTAGAATTTCTGACATGATTCTCCTTTGGGGTCTGTTGGGGATGGCCGTTGCCCTGCCGGGATTAGCAGGAGACCCGCCGCTACGACCCGACCGAAAGGCAGCTCCAAAAACGAAGCCAAAGACAGACCGCAGCCTCCAGGCAAGCCCTAAGCCTGTGGGCCTTCTGGGCTGGGGGATTGTTGCCAGCGTGGTGCTTGTTTTTGGGGCATTGATTGTCCTGCAAGACGTACAGAACATGATTGCGGCAAGAACTGCCGCGCGGGGAGTCATCTCCGCAGCCTCTGGTGACGCGGTCAGGGGAACCGCTCTCCTGGATGACGCAATCAGCCTGTCACCCAACGCCATTACGTATTACACACAGAATGCGAGGGTCCTTGGGGAGTTGGCGAGACAGACGGAGGACCGCCAGGCCCAACTGTTTCATTGGACCAAGGCCATCAACCTCCTGGAGCAAACCCTTGAGGCTGACCCGCTGAACCGTGAGGCTGTTCTGTTGGCTGGCGAGACGGCGCTCCAGCTTGGCCTGTTGGGGCAGACGGATAGGGCGTTGGAGGCGCTGGCTTATTACGAAAGGTATGCAAGCCTTGCGCCTCGCCGTTGGGAGGCCCATTTCGTGCTGGGCAAGGCTCGGTATGAATTGGGGCTCTGGGACCAGGCATTGGAAGCACTGGCTGAAGCCTCTAGGCTCAATGTGTACCCTGACAATGAGCAGTTGCACATTGACCAATTGCGTACGGCTATATACGAGGCGCAAGCGAACTGAGGTCTTCCTGGCTCCACTCCTATCTCCATCAACACAAGAGATTGGGCATGTCGTATACTGCGGAGGCTGGCTTTCGGCCAGACCCGACTGATAGAGATTGTAGGTTAGATGATTTTGCTTGATACCCTGCTAAACCTGCTCATAGCTGTCCTCATTGGCTATTTGCTCGGGACCATCCCCGTGGCCGCGCTTGTGAGCCGTTACCGTGGTGTAGATATCTTCAGCACCGGCACTGGGCTGGCTGGGGCTGGCAACGTGTTCCATAACGTTGGCCATAAAGAGGGCCTTGCGGTGTTTGTGGGCGACTTTGCAAAGGGTGGCCTGGCCATCATCATTGCCTACCGCCTGGGACTTGTTGACCACATGGCCTTACCCGCAGCCGCAGCCGTTGTGCTGGGCCATTGGCATTCACCTTTCACGGGGTTTAGAGGCGGAGATGGACTCTCCAGCTTGTCTGGCGTCTCCTTGGTCCTTCTTCCAACCACCACGCTCCTCAGCGTCGCCTTCGCGACAATCGTGTTTATAGTAGCCCGACGTACTGATTACCACCCCACGTTGTGGAGCAGCGCTGCAGGTTACGGTTTCCTTTTTTGGCGCGCCACAACCTCAGACGCCAGCCTGGCCGTGGCTCTTGGCATAGCGGCCCTTTCCCTTCTGGTGATTGGACATGCCGTGCTGGGCCACCGTCGCCAGCGTGCCGACTCCTTGCCACAGTAGCCCCCACAGGACTCCACAGACTCCCATAGCGGACGTCCCTTATTGAGACGCCCTGGATCGTACTGTCGGCGGGACGCGCAGTTGTAGTGTCCGGGCTGGCTACGGAACGTTACGGCCCAGAATCAGCACATCTCGCCGGACGCCGTCTAGCTCCGTGACCTCCGGTAGGTGGCCCCATTCCTCAAAGCCAAAGTTGTTGAACAACGCTACGCTTGGCGTGTTGTGCCTGAAAACCACTCCCAGCAGAACGCGAAGGCCTAGGCTCGGAGCCTGGGCAATTGCCTGACGCACCAATGCTGTGGCGATGCCCTGGCGCTGGTGTCCAGGCGCGACGTACACGCTGACTTCAGCGG
Organism: Dehalococcoidia bacterium; assembly: GCA_963693605.1. Classification (GTDB taxonomy): domain Bacteria; phylum Chloroflexota; class Dehalococcoidia; order Lucifugimonadales; family Australimonadaceae; genus JAQBVZ01. The sequence continues at coordinate 3,969 of CAVOAJ010000076.1, forward strand.
TGGCGTGCCATGCTGGACGTGGGTAGTAAGAACTGAAACTCAGCCAGGCAGCCACTTCGCCGTCGCGCTCTTCAACCCATAATGGGTAATGGCCAGCGTCATGCTCTGCAAACCACTCGCGCCGCGACTCCACGGACACGGGGTCCAAGTCACCTGTCGCCATGCGCCCTGATATAGAGGCGTTATAGATGGCGACGATTGCGAGGAGGTCTTGTTCAATTGCAATACGGACCATGGCAAATTACCCCGCCCGCAGCGCCTGCATGGCACGAGGGATTTCAAGCAGAAGGTCACTGGCCAGAAGCCCAGCGTTGCCTAGGTCATCAACCACGCTATCACCTGCCATGGCATGTATGTAGACCCCTGTAACCGCAGCCTCATAGCGCTCACAGCCCTGGGCCAACAGCCCGCCAATGACGCCTGCCAGCACATCACCGGTGCCTCCTGAGGCAAGCGCGGGGTTGGCGAAAGGGGAGAGACATGTACGGCCGTCCGGCGCTGCAATGACGGTGTACGCGCCTTTGAGCACTACCACCTGCCCCGTTTGCGCCGCTGCGTCCCGTGCCGCCGCGACCCTATCTTCCTGTATCTCAGCCACTGTGCGGTGTAGTAAGCGGGACATTTCTCCGGAGTGAGGTGTGAGGATGGCCGGAGCCTGGAGCCGCTCCCACCAGATATGGGTCTTGGCCAAGGCATTCAACGCATCTGCGTCTATGACTGCTGGGCACTCCAAGGCCGGTTCCACCAAGAGCACCTGCTTCACAAACTCCTGGACCTCATCTGACTGGCCGAGCCCTGGGCCAATGACCACCGCTTTGGCTGCTGCTATAGCCTGCCTGACGGACGATGCGGCAGCTAATGCCACCTGGCCATCTACTGTCTCATCCAGCGGCAGGTGTACGGCCTCTGCGATGTGAAGTGCGGCCATGCGATAGACGCTTGTGGGGGTTGCCAACGTCACCAGTCCCGCGCCGGAGCGGTATGCGCCGGTGGCCGCCAGCACTGGCGCGCCAACATAGTTCCTTGAGCCGCCCACCACAACAACGTGGCCAAAGCTGCCCTTGTGGCCGCCTGCGCTCCGTGGGGGCAGCATCCCGGTGACCATGGCGTCGTCTGCAAGCGCCAGCGGAATATCGCTATCCAGTTCCACCGGTATACCGATGTCGATGGTCTCCAGTTGTCCGGTGTACTCAGCGGCAGGAAATTTGAAAAGGCCAATTTTGGGTACGCCCAGCGTGAGGGTGATATCGACAGGCTGGCATGCATCATCTATCGCACCCGTTTCCGCGTCCACGCCCGTGGGTACATCCAACGCTATGAGCATGGGGCTGGGCTGCTGACGGCGAGTCTCATCCAGCGCGTGGCATACATCTGCGAAGCTGCCCTCCAATGGGAACCGTTGACCTATGCCAAACACTGCGTCCAGCACAACGTCTGTAAGTGAGAGGTAGCTCCCCAGAGAAAAGTGATCTCCACCATCATCCGCCTCTAAGATGCGTATGCGGCGGGAGCGGCACTCCTCATATTTGTCGTCGCGCCCCCGCTGGGGGGCAGTCATATAGAGGGTCACCAGCGCTCCCCAGTCTGAGAGGTAGCGCGCCGCTACAAGGCCATCGCCGCCGTTGTTGCCGGGGCCCACCAGGACCAGGACTCGCTTGCCTCTGGGGCCGTCCAGGAGTTGGCCTATGCGCCGCGCTACGCCAAGCCCCGCAGCCTCCATGAGGCTGTCCAGGGAGACACCCGCATCAACGCTCCGTTCTTCCAGCCGCCGCATCTCCCCAACGGTTACCACTTTCATCTGTTTACCTCTTTGAACACGCTAGCTGCGCTGGCCCACCACTGACGCGACGGCATAGGCCCTGGAGTGTGACAGGCTCAATGCGAACTCTGTGACGCCCACCCGTTGCGCCGTCTGCGCCGCCCTGCCGTGGAGTTGAATGGTGGGCGCTTGGCCCCGTTCACGGACCACTTCCACCTCACGCCAGCCGACGCCGCGGATGCCGGTGCCCATGGCCTTCATGACGGCCTCCTTGGCTGCGAAACGAGACGCCAGGCGCTCAGCGCGGCCCCGACAGTACGCCAGTTCACCTGGCGTGTAGATGCGCTGGAGGAAGCGGTCGCCAAAGCGCGCCACTGCCTCCTCTATGCGGTCAATCTCCATGATGTCGACGCCAACGGTGAAGTCCATAGCCTCTGATTACCGGTGTGTTGGAGAGGATTATAGCTACCGCTACGGCTTACAGCCAGCGGAGGGGGTTAGGTGGGAGGTCCAGCGGTTGTGGTGGCATCAGGCGTAGCTTCGCCGTTGCCTGCGCTTCGCCGTGATATTGCGGACGCCACCGGAGCCATGCGCAGCGCATTCACGGCAACAATCACCGCCGCAATGGCGATTGCGAAAGGAGCGCTCCGTACTTCAGCAACAGCGCCAATGCCAAAGGAGCCCAGCGTCGCGCCACTCAGCAGCGTGCTATGCAGGCCAATCAGGCGTCCCCGCATATGGTCTGGCGCCATGGTCTGAAATAAGGAGCTGCCCATGATGTCGTACACCACACCCATGGAGCCAGCGCCAAATAAGAGGGCCATGGAGAGGAGGAGGGTGGTGGAAAAGGAGAAGAGCAGCAGGAAGATGCCCATGATGACGGCAGCCCCCATGAACAGCCAGCCGCGCGCTTTAAGGTCACCACGCATGGATATGACAAGGGTGGTCAGCACGCCGCCCGTACCCCATGCGGCTGACAGGTAACCGAGGGCCGTCGCATCCTGGTGAAGGACGTCTCTCACCATGACCGGCAGCATGAAGAGGAATGAAAAGCCAAGGAGTTCCGTGAAGAGCACCACCCAGAAGACCGTCCGCATCTGGCGGTCTCGCATTGCAAAGGTTATGCCTTCAGTCAGGTTGCGGAGAAAATTGCCGTAGAGTTGCTCTCTCTTGGGCGGGGAAGGCATGGTGAGCAGCAGCATGCTGCCCAGGAATACTAAGGCACCTAGAATCATGAAAAGGACACCCGCGTTCAACTGGTCCAGTATGAAACCTCCCAGCAGCGGCCCGCCGATGGCTGCTAGGTAGATGGCCAAAAACTGCAAAGCCAACGCGTTGGTGATGAGGGAGCGTCCCACAAGATCATAGGTGTAGCCGCCACGCGCGGGGAACTGGACGGCACGCCCAACGCCCTGAAATGCCGCCACGGTGAACACGTGCCATAGTTGGACCATGTCCAGCACCACCAGCAAACCAAGTCCAAAGACCATTGATGCGCCAAAAACCTGAGTGATGAGTAGCAGCAATCGGCGGTCAAACCTATCAGCCAACAGCCCGCCGAAAGGGCCAAGCACAAGCACTGTCACGCCCATGATTCCAGGCGCCACGCCCACCATGGCTGGGGAGTCGGTCAATTCCAGGATGAGCCATCCCTGGGCCATGCCGTAGGTCAGGAAGTTGAGGCCCCAGATGAAGGAGTTGAGCCACAACTTGGGGTATTGGCTGACGCCAAACGCTGCCCCAATGAGACTGAGGCCACGGCGGCGTCCGCTGGCGGGGACATGCACAAGCGACTCCCGGCTGTGATGGTGCGTTAGCTAGGACGTAGCTGAACGTTGAGACTCAATTCATCGAGTCTACCATGGGCATGGTCTGGTACAGTGGGCCTATCAGCTTTGGAGGTCTCCATGCAGTTTGGGTTGCACATCACGGCGTTCCAGCCCTCCACCGGCCAGGCTGCTGACCTGTTTCCTGAGTTACGGCAGCGCGCCCTCTGGGCTGAGACCGCAGG
>CAVOAJ010000077.1:0-7718 GCA_963693605.1 Dehalococcoidia bacterium
GAGCTCCTGAACGGTGCTCTGCAACATTTTTTGGTCTTCAGTAAGTGTCAGGTCCATGGTTAGCGCAGCCTCCCTGGGGCCTCACGGTCAGCGCGGCCAATGCCGAGCCTGCGGGCGATGATGACACGTTGGATTTCAGCGGTGCCGCCGGGGTGCTGGTCAACGATGCTGCCGCGCTGGTGCACTTCAATGTGACCATCTGCGATAGCCCAATCAGGGTCGCTCAGCAACGTCTGGGGGCCCATTATTTCCAGGATGGCCTTAGCCTGACTCAGTGCGCCGCGCTTCTGTTGGAGGTACGCCTGGGGGCCTTCATACGTAAGTTGCCGGCCCTGAGCGCGATAGGCGAAGTTGCGGAAGTGCAAGAGTCGCGTTACCTGCGCTTGGATGTAGAAGTCAACGAGCGTGTCTCGCACGTCAGGGTCTTTGCTCAGCGGCTGGCCGTTATGGGTAGTGGTACGGGCGTGGGTCATAACGCGCTCCAACAATGGGTCCGTGCGGGCCGCGCTGCGGGAGAGGCCGTGCTCTATCTCCAGATGGGTTGTGGCTACCTTCCAGCCGTTGTTCTCACCGCCGACGAGGTTGAAGGCAGGGAGACGTACGTTGTCGAAGTAGACGGTGTTTTTCACACCACTTGCCGCGCCGCGCTCACCACCCACGAACAGCAGGTCCATGGGCTCCACTGTGATGCCAGGTGTGTCCATGGGGACCATGAACCAGCCGAGGTTCTGGTGTCGCTCTCCGGTGGGGTCGGTGCGGACGATCATCCACGAGTAGTCAGCGCCATGGTTGCTGCCAACGAATATCTTGGTGCCATTGATGACATAGTCATCGCCATCACGGACGGCGGTGGTGGTCACGCTGGCTAAGTCGGAACCAGACTCAGGTTCACTCAGCAATTGCCAGGTGCGTATTTCGCCAGTAAGAATCATGGGTAGGAACTTGGCTTTCTGCGCCTCATCACCCCAGACGAGGATGGAGACGGAGCCGAGCCTGCCACCAGTGTCGTAGTAAGGCGGGAGGGGGAGGTTGTAGCGGTCCATCTCCTCTTCCAGGATCATGGACATGTCCATGGACATACCGCCGCCGCCGTACTCTGCGGGCATTGAGGGGTAGAGCCAGCCCTTTGCGCCAAGCTCCCGGCCCAGTTTGCGTTGCTGGGCGTACTCTTCCGCTGTGAGGTTGGCGGGATCCGGGTGGTCAGGGATGCGGGGCGCGTGCTCTTTGAGCCAGGTGCGAACCTCTCTACCGAACGCCTCTTGTTCAGGCGTCCATTCTAGGTCAAAGTCCATGGTTCACTCGTTAAGGAAGTGGCGACGGTCAGCCCGCGGCCCGGCCAGTATTGTACGGAGTGAAAGGGAGGGGGGCAAGGTGGGGACACCCTCTTTCAATCTCCCGGCAGAGGGCTCTGCCCTCTGCACTCCGGAGCAGAACCGGGTACGAGGGGCAACATAGCCACTAAAGCAGCTAACCGAGTATGCTAAGTGGCGCGGAGCCGCAGCTTTGGAAAGGAATCAGGGGCCATGGTAAACCAGGGCTATGAGCCGGATGAGGACGAGCTAGAGGAAGGCGAGCCTGACGCTGAGGAACGCGAACGTCTGGCAGCGGCGGCCAAGAGCTTAGAGGAGCTTGCGCGTCTGGAGCATGCACGTATGCGGGCGGCTGAGGACTACAAGTCAGACACGCCCGACGATTATGAGTCAGGAACACACGGTTCAACGAGACGGATTTAAGGGCGGCGGTTTAGGAAACTGCGCCCACACCCCAGCAGATGGCTTCGCTCAGGCCATGCCTTCGCCGGAATGACGGGGACGGGAGAGCGTTGACTCTTCCCACCAACCCACCCTGAAGGTTATTTGGCATAAGGAAAGAGGGACACCCTCTTTCAATCTCCCGGCAGAAGGCTCTGCCCTCTGCACTCCGATTATCACGCTGCACGACTCGCTCGCAATGAAGCAGACGAAGGCTTGCTGAAGTCCTAACTTTCCCCGTCTGGGGCGTCATCCTCAACGCGGGCATCGAACTCACCATCGTGGACGGTGGCACGGAGCACGTCGCCGGGGCGGGCGTCTGATGCCGAGGTGACGGGCATGCCGGACTCGCGCTGTCGCAAAGTGGCGTAGCCTCGCCGGAGGACGTCTCGCGGGCTTAACGCCGTCAACTGTGCCTCAAGGCTCCGCGTTTGCTCACGACGCTGTTCAACTATGGTCCCAAGCCGCTGCCAGCCCTGGTTGAGTATATCGTCCACCTGCTGTCGCCAAGCTCCAACATCCGGCGCACGCCCCCGCATGCGTTCCGAGTACATGCCCACGGACTGTCGCGCCTCCCGCACAGTGCCGGAGACGATGGCGTGGGCCTGTCCGGCCAGCATGAACACGTCCATGGCTAGGGCTTGCCCGTCTGGACATACCAGTTCAGCCGCCGCCGACGGCGTTGGGGCGCGCATGTCAGCAACGAGGTCAGCGATTGTAAAGTCAGTCTCATGCCCAATGGCGCTCACCACGGGGGCCTGGCTGGCATAGATGGCGCGGGCCACGGGCTCTGTGTTGAAGGCCCATAGCTCCTCCAGCGACCCGCCGCCCCTGGCAACGATGATGACGTCTACGTTACCGCTGGCGTTCAGAGTCTGGATGGCGTCCACGACCTCAGCGGTGGCTTTGTCGCCCTGGACGGCGGAGGGGCATATGATCAGTTCCGCTAGGGGATAGCGCCTACCAACAACGGTCTGGATGTCATGCAACACCGCGCCAGTCCCTGACGTGACCACGCCAATGCGACGAGGGAACTCTGGCAGCGGGCGCTTCCGCGACGGCTCAAAGAGTCCCTCCTCTTCAAGCTGTACCTTGAGCCGCTCAAGCTCCGCCGCCAACACGCCCATGCCCGACGGCTGCACCATGTCCACGTAGAGTTGGAGGTCACCACGGGTCTCGTAGAAGGCCACACGCCCGTGGGCGTTGACCGCAGCGCCGTTGGAGAGGTGTTCAACGCCACGCTGGCCTTTGAAGAGGACGCACCGCATCTGCGCTTGCGCATCTTTCAGCGTGAAGTAGCAATGGCCGGCGGCAGATTGAGTGAAATTGGAGACTTCACCGGAGACCCAGAGGTCACGCAGGACGAGGTCACGGTCAAGAAGTTGCTTGACGTAACTGGCGACGTCCGCGACGGAGAATAGTTGCATGTTGGACATGAGTGTGGCGTCGCCTTTCGCGTCCTGCAATGCCCGCCACGTATGTACGTGACGTAAGCGGCAGGTACGTCAGGCGGAGGGAACCAGCGCCTGGGGTGCGGCGATGCTAGAGAACGCTTGAACGGCTGTCAAGCAACGGTTGGCGGAGCTTAGGCGCGCTCCACGTAATCGCCAGTGCGGGTGTCAATCTTGAGCCTGTCGCCCTGGTTGATGAACAGCGGCACCAAGACGGTATGGCTCGTTTCCAGCGTTACCAACTTCGTGGCGCCAGAGGCGGTGTCGCCCTTTACACCAGGCGGCGAATCGGTCACAAGGAGGTCAACAGTAGTAGGCATGTCAGCAGCGATGGGAGCGTCCTTGTAGAAGACGAGTTCCATCTCCATGTTGTCCTTCAAGAACTTAACCGCGCCAGCCAGTACCTCCGCAGTCACGGCGTACTGTTCAAAGTTCTCCATGTCCATGAAGTGGTAGTGCTCCCCATCCTCGTAAAGGTACTGGCACGTTCGGTTCTCAACGGCGGCGCGGACCAGCTTGAGGCCATAGCCGGAAAACGACTTCTCAATAAGCTGGCCGGTGATGAGATGGCGCAACTTGATGTGGTACACCGGCGCCCGCTGTTGCATCTTTTGCTGGTAATACTCCTCCACCTTGTAAGGCGCGCCATCAAGCTCGATGGTGGTGCCGCGGCGGAGGTCGCCAAAACCTAAGACCATGGAACAAACTCCTCGGAGGGGTATCTGTACAGCTTACGACAAATGGCAGCGGGACGCGAGGCAGTCTGTTACTCAAGCATGGATAGCAGCGTTTGGAGGCTGTGCTCCGCCAGCGAGTTGACGACGAGGTCAGCGCCGGTGAAGTCCATGTGCTGTGTGAGTATGGACGGCACGGCGACGCACTGCATCCCAGCCGCCAAAGCGGCGTGCAGGCCATGGGCTGAGTCCTCCAAGGCGACTGCTTGGTTGGCTGGCACGCCCAGCTGTTGTAATGCAGCGTTGTACACAGCGGGGTCTGGCTTCTTTGCACCCACGTGGTCACGACAGCGGACGGAACCAAAGTGTGAGCGCAGACCAAGGCGCTCCAGGTGACCTTCCACCCATTGTTCAGTTGAACTGGATGCGACGCCCAGTTTGAGGCCAAGGCTCACCGCGCCGTCGATGACTTCTCGTACGCCGGGCAACAGGGGCTGTTCTATCACCATCGCCATACTGCGGGCACGGGTGTCCATTAACACGGACTCCCTGTCCAGTGTGAGTCCCGTAAGCTCCTCCAAGCGGCGCACGGCGTCGAACACGCCTGATATGCCGATGTTGACCTCCCATTCAGCAAAGGGCATCTCCGCCCCGTAGGTGGCATAGGTCTGCTGCCACGCGGTGAAGATGGGGACCTCGGTGTCGATGATGAGGCCGTCGAAGTCAAAGATGATGGCTTGGATCATGAGGTTTCCGTGTTGAATTTAACGAAAGAGGGACACCCTCTTTCACTCTCCCGTCAAAGGGCTATGCCCTCTGCACTCTCTTACTCGGCACAAGATGCGCGGGTTTGCCAGGCTACACCTGTACCACGTCACGCTTGTGGGCGGCGGTGATGATGCGTGCCAGGCCGTTTTCCAGCACGACGATGTCCTCTATGCGGACACCGCCCCAGCCGGTGAGGTAGATGCCCGGCTCTATGGTGAAGACCATGCCGTCGGTCAATGGCCCTGCTGCTGAAGGCCCGACGCGAGGGTACTCATGGACCGCCAGCCCTATGCCGTGGCCCAGGCTGTGGCCAAAGTGTTCCCCGTGGCCCGCTTGTGCAATCACCGTTCGCGCCAACTCGTCAACATCGCCGCCGGTCATGGCTGCGCGTACCGTGGCCTCCGCCGTCTCCTGAGCGGCCAGCACGGTGTCATAGACCTTGCGGAAGGTGTCATCCGCCTTGCCCAGTACCACTGTGCGGGTGATGTCACTGCAATACCAGTTGTACTTGGCGCCCATGTCGATGACCACCGGCTCACCCTTCTCAATGCGTCGGTCAGTAGGGTGGTGGTGCGGCTTTGCGCCGTTGGGCCCTGCCGCTACGATGGTGTCGAAGGAGATGGCGTCTGCGCCAAGCTCACGCATGGCCAGTTCCATTTGCCACGCCACGTCCAGTTCTGTCATGCCGGGGCGCATGCGTTCCGTGACGTTGTCCATGGCCTTGTCCGCTATGCGGATGGCCTCTTCCATCACGGCGAGTTCCTCAGGGCCCTTCACGGCCCGTATCTGGTCAACCAGTGCGTTGGTGGAGACCAGCTTGGGCTTGGACTCCAGGGACTTCAAGGAGTCCTTGAGCGATTGGTGCTGGGATACAGTCATATTGTCGGCCTCGAACCCGATGCGACGCGCGCCTGAGTCCGAGACAAGTTGTGTGAACCAGTCCAGCTTCCCGCTGATGCGCACCACGTTGTAGAGCGGCGACTGCTGGCCCGCCTGTTCCACGTACCGGAAGTCGGTGGCAAGTGACGCGTCTTTGGCCGTGATAAAGAGATAGCCAGCGCTTCCGGTGAAGCCGGACAGGTAGTTGCGGTTCTCTGGAGATCCGGTGAAAAAGGCATCCAGCTTTTCCTCGGTCATCCGCTGTCGCAGACGGTCGATGCGCTGCTGAATGCTCACTATTTGCTCCCCGCTTGCGCAGCAATGTAGTCCAGGGCCATCAGGTACCCCTGCCAGCCGAGGCCGGATATCTGGCCGTCTGCGACTGGTGCGACGTACGAGAGGTGTCTGAACTCCTCACGAGCGTAGATGTTGGAGATATGCACCTCCACGATGGGCGCGGCCACTATGGCGAGGCAGTCCCGCAGGGCAACGCTGGTGTGCGTGAACGCGCCAGCGTTGATGACAATGCCAGTGGCGCCGCTTTGGTGCTTTTGGATGTAGTCGATAATCTCGCCCTCAGCGTTGGACTGGAAGAACTCCACTGTGACGCCCAACGATTCAGCGTGGGTCTTTACACGGACTTCAATGTCCGCAAGGGTGAGGGAGCCGTAAATGTCCTGCTCACGCTGGCCGAGCATATTGAGGTTAGGGCCGTTGATAACAAGGACGCTCATGGCGTTACTTCTTTCTTGGCGGCCTTCCGGCCTGCCAGTGGGTGCGCGCTCATATAGACCTTCTGCGCTTCAATCTGACTTACGTGAGTGTATACCTGAGTGGCGCTTGGCGACGAGTGTCCCAGCAGTTCCTGCACCACCCTCAAATCAGCGCCGCCGTCCAGCAGGTGGGTGGCAAAGCTGTGTCGCAGTGTGTGCGGGTGTACGCCCTCACGCAGCCCAACCTCTGTGGCGTATCGACGCACCAGGCGTTGAACGGCCCTGGTGGACAGGCGACCCTTACGGCGGTTGAGGAACAGTGATTGGTCTGAGGCCGACGCCGTCAGCGATGGCCGTCCTTGATCCAGGTAGCGTTGAATGGCTGCTGCCGCTGGCCTGCCGATGGGTACCTGGCGAGCCTTGTTGCCCTTGCCCCATACCTGCGCCACTCTGTCTGGGAGCGAAATATGGTCCATATCTAGGGCTACCGCTTCACTGACGCGCAGCCCGCTCCCGTACAGCAGTTCCAGAATGGCGGCGTCACGCAATGCGAGAGGTTGTGATGTCTCCCTGTCTTGTTTGGCAGGAGCGTTCAATAGCGTGTCCGCCTCGCCCTTGGAGACGATGTCGGGCAGCCGTTGAGGCAGCTTTGGCGTGAACTGACGCATCATGGTGGAGCGCACCGCCCAGATGGGAGCGTCCGATACGATGCCCTCTGCGATGAGATATCGGAAAAACGAGCGGAGCGCCGTCATTGACCTTACGACGCTGGCCTGTCCATGGCCGCGCTTGCCAGCCCTGCGGCCCGACCGCAAGGTGCGGCGTTCCAGCAGCCACGCGACGTAGTCTCGCACCAGAGACCGGTACTCTCTGAGGACGTGCTCCTGCCCAAGCCGGGAAACAAACACGTTCAAGCTGGAATCGCTACTACCCAGGTCAAGCTCCTGCTGCTCTAGGTACTCCAGGAACGGGGTTACGTCCGCAACGTAGTTCCGGAGGGTGGGAGGAGCAAGGCCACGAGCGGCAGCCAGGTGTCGTTTGTATGCCAGGAGGAGGTCCATTATTTGCCCTCGAAGGTCATAGGGCCTTAGACGGCCTCAGCGACCTCTGCTTCAGGCACGGGGCCCTTGTAGTCGTGATTCACGCACTCAGCGTCGTCACGGCCTGACGCCACAAGCAGCCCGCCACAGACGGGGCACGGTGGCTCCAAGGGGCGGCGGGTTACCGTGAAGGTGCAGTTTGGGTAATTAGAGCACCCAAAGAAGATGCGCCCCTTGCCTTTTCGTTGCACCAAGTCTCCGCCATCAACGGGGCAGAGAGCACCGGTCTTTTGCACAATGGGCTTGCTGTTCTTGCACTCAGGGAAGCCAGAGCATGAGAGGAAGGGTCCAAAACGACCACGTTTGATGACCATGGGGCGGCCACAGAGTTCGCAAATCTCATCTGTGGGCTCTTCCACCTTCACCCGAGGCATCTCCTCCT
>CAVOAJ010000078.1:0-7596 GCA_963693605.1 Dehalococcoidia bacterium
TGGGGCTTGAAACGCATGTAGGGGTGGTGTGAGACGGTCAGGCCTAGTATTTCTGCCATGAGGCTCCTTTTCTTTGTGAAGGGGCTGGGTTCTTAAGCGAGGAACGCTTGCTCCCAGCGCTTGTAGTCATCAGTGCCAGTGGCCACGTTCATCAGGTCGCCCTTGGCCAAAAGGCCGCTTATCTCCGCGGGATCCTGGCCTGTCGCCTGGTGTGTCAGCACATCATGGATGCCCTTGACCATGGCTTGTAACGTGAGGTGGCCCCGCAGGGCTATCCGTACGCCGTTGGAGGACAGCATCTCCGTGGTCAGTTCTGCCGGTGTGTTGCCCACCATGACCGGCAGAGTAGCGGCCTCTCCCAGCGCCTCCAACTCCTCCAGGGTCTTGACCCCAAGGACAAAGATGGCATCCACTCTCGCTCCAGCCATGGCGCGGACACGTTCCACCATTCCGGATATTCCACCAGAGCGGAGTACGCCCGTCCTGCCAATGATGACCGTCTCTGGGTCCTGCCTGGCCGCCACTGCGCTGCGTAGCTTGGCCAGCAACTCGTCCACCGAGATGAGGGTCTCCTGTCCCTTGCTGCCGAAGGCGGCGGGCAGGAAGGTGTCCTCAATGGTCAGGCCGGAGACGCCTGCCGCTTCCAGTTCCTGAACGGTGCGGATGACGCTTAGCGCGTTGCCGTAGCCGTGGTCAGCGTCCACGATGAGGCTGACGTCCGATGCACGGGTTATCCGGCGGACCTGTTCCGCAAGTTCTGACAGCGTCATCACTGCCAAGTCTGGCGCACCCAGAATCACGGCACTGGCAACCGACCCTCCCAGCATACCTAGCTCGAATCCCAGAGAGTCTGCAATACGGCCTGATATGGGATCAAAAACAGAGGCGGGCTGAACGCAGGTTGTGGCTGCAAACTGCTTCCGCAGCCTGCGGCGGCGGTCGGTGAAATTCATGAATTGCTCCTGCGTGGAAGTTAGATACCCAGCCCTTCCAGTTTCTGAAAAAGCTCTTTGGCCATCTTTAATGATAGGCGCAAGTGATACTCGTTATGCTCGCCAGTGAAGTCTAAGCTGACCATTTCAGGCTCTTGCGAGGTCAGGTCACCTAGGACTGACGCCATCCCGGCTGACTGGGCATGCTGGCCTTCACGCCCCTTGGTGGCTGCGACAGTCTTTAGCTCGTCGAGGATACGCTCTGCCATGATGGTTGACTCCTACGTCAGGATTGTTGGGAGAATCAGATGTTCAGGTTTTCCAGCGCGCCAAGGAGCTTGCGACCGAGGTCTAATGATAGTCGCAGGCGATACTCGTTATGCTCACCGGTGAGGTCAAGCGTCACCATCTCCGGATCCTGGTTCGTTAACTCACCGTAGATGGCTGCAAGGCTTGCAGACACTTGGTGTTGGCCCACATGTGCTTTGGAGACAGAGGTTTCACTAATCTGGTCAACAATGCGGTCAGCCATGGTATGACGCTCCATGCCTAGAATTGCCCTGAAGAGCGGGCTTATGGTACCGCGCAGGCAGGCCCTATGCCAGTGGTGGCACATGATGGAGGTGGTATCCTCTGGGCAATAAGCATGCGACAACGTGATGCATGCACCAAGGAGGCTCTCTCATAGTCATATCGGTTACTGCTCCCTTGGAGATAATTACTACAGACGCTGAGCTTGAAGAGGCTGTTGAAACGGCCTTGCGTGAGCCCCAAGTCGCACTCGACACCGAGGGGAATAGTTTCTTCCGCTACCCGGAGCAGCTCTGCCTGGTCCAGCTTGCCACGCCTACGCGAGTGTGGGTGGTTGACCCTCTTGCAGTGAGTGATATGTCACCGTTGGCCCGCCTGTTGGCTGATGAGCACGTCACGATACTTGCCCACGGCGCAGACTATGACGTCCGCAGCCTTGATCGTGAGTGGGGCTATCACATCCACCGTCTGTATGACACCACCGTTGCGGCGCGGTTCGCTGGCATTGAGCATTTTGGCCTTGGCGCCCTGGCGGAAGACCTGCTGGGGATTGTGCTGACCAAGGACAAGCGGTTGCAGCGGGCAGACTGGAGCCTACGACCTCTAGGCAATGAGGCGTTGGATTACGCTGCGGGAGACGTCCGTCACCTGATGACCTTGCGAGACATCCTTGACCAGAAAATTGAAGCCCTGGGCCGGGCCGCATGGGTGGCTGAGGAGTGCCAGCGCATTGCAGATGTGCGGTTTGTGCCTCCTGTCCTTGAAACGGCGTTCCTGTCCGTGAAGGGGAGCGGCGTTCTTGACCCCAAGGCGCTTGCCATATTCAAAGAGCTTTTCACCTTTCGTGATGGAGAGGCGCGCCGTAGAGGAGTGCCCCCCTTCCGCATACTGCCTGACTCCGCCTTGCTGCATTTGGCCGCTCATCCTCAGGATGACCTTGCGGATGCGCCGGGATTGAATGAGAATGGCATCCAGCGGTATGGCCGTGGGCTACAGGAGGCCATCAGCACTGGCACAGGGAAACCTCCCGTGTATCGTCCAAAGATGGCGGCGGGACGACCCATGCCAGAGGAAGCCAATCGTTTAAAAAAGCTCAAGCAGTGGCGAGTCCAAGAAGCGACTCGCTTGGAACTGGACCAGAGCCTGGTCTGGTCAGCAGTGAATCTGGAGCGGCTGTCCCGGACACCGGGAGACGTACAAGCGGCGATGGATGCGCCCGAGGTACGCCGCTGGCAGCGCGCGGAGTTTGAGGCGTCCCTGCGCGCCTGTCTGGCGGAGTTGCTACAGGCGTAAGGACTAGGCTTGCGGCGTCACTCTCTCTCAGAGATACTACGTACAGCGTAGCCATGGCTCTATGGCGCGCACCCCAACAGCATCGTAACCGTGAGGCATCTTTGTCAGAATCCCCTGCAAGCAACAGCCCCAAAGCCTTAGAAGGAGTGCGCGTCTTGGACCTGGGCACCCTCTTTGCCGGGCCGTGCATTGCCACGTTCCTTGGTGAATTTGGTGCGGACGTTATCAAGGTGGAGCAGACCGGCGTCGGTGATCCGCTCCGTACGTGGGGTGCAGAGCACCCCGGCCATTCGCCCATATGGGCACAGGAGGCCCGCAACAAGAAGGCAGTGACGTGTGACCTCCGCCAACCAGAGGGACAGGACCTCATCAGGAAGCTGGTGGCGCACTGTGATGTGGTGGTGGAGAACTACCGACCGGGCACCCTGGAGCGATGGGGCATTGGGTATGACGACCTCAAGGCGGTGCGGCCTGACGTTATCCTGGTCAGGGCTACGGGTTACGGCCAGACGGGGCCTTACGCCTCCAAGCCAGGGTTTGCGCGAGTTGGCCAGGGCTTTGGCGGACTCACCTACCTGGCGGGCGAACCCGGCGGGCCACCATTGACGCCAGGCTCCACCACGCTGTCAGACTACATCACTCCAATCTTTGGCGCTTTTGGGACGATGTTGGCGCTGCGCCACCGCGACCGTACAGGACAAGGGCAGGTGGTGGACGTAGCCCTGTATGAGACCACCTTCCGACTCTTGGACACCATCACTGTTGACTACTCTAATCGTGGGATCATTCGTGACCGCACCGGCAGGGCGGGCGCTCCGTATGCTGCGCCCCACGGCCAATTCCCGTCCAAGGACGGCGGTTGGATTGCTCTGGCCTGCACCGGAGACCGCATGTGGCAGCGCTTCTGTAAGGCGGTAGGCCGTGAAGACCTAGCGACTGACGAACGGTTCTCTACTCTGGAGCCCCGACTGGCCAACCGCGTAGAGCTTGACGCCATAGTGGACAGCATCACCAGCCAGTACAATCGCGAAGACCTGCTGGCGATGTTTGACCGAGAAGAGGTGGCGGCAGGCCCCGTGAACAACATTGAGGACATCTTCAACGACCCGCATTACTGGGCGCGAGAGATGCTTATCAAGGTGACGGACCCCGTCTATGGAGAACTCGTCATGCCTGGGGTAGTGCCCAAGCTATCGGAGACGCCAGGGACTGTGGAAGAGCTTGGTCCGCCCGTACTTGGTCAGCACAACCATGATATCTACGGCGGCCTGCTAGGGCTGTCAGATGAAACGCTTGACGGCCTTAAAGCCAAGGGCGTGATTTAGGTTCATTGCCTATTGGGGAGTCCAGAGGGGTATCCCCTCTGGTGGGGGTCTAAGGGGGTATCCCCCTTATTACCCAAACAAACATTTCAGGGTGGGTTGGTGGGAAAAGACAACGCTGTGCTCACCCAACCGTCCCTTTAGGTTGAGCACTAGCGCTATCACGCAGCCTACATAACCAAAGGAGAAACGCCCCATGGTAACCCTGCGCCGTTCCATACTCTTCCTGCCTGGCAATAATGAGAGGTTCCTTGTCCGCGCCATTGAAAGCGCCGCTGACGCCCTCATCTTGGATATTGAAGACGCCGTTATGCCTGACCAGAAGCCGGAGGCCAGGGAGATGGTGAAGCGCGCGCTTCAGACAGAGGACTTCCGAGGCAAGGAACGCGTGGTGCGTGTTAACGGAATCACCACGCAGTGGGGCGCGGATGACATGGCCGCAGCCGTGGAGGGCGGCGCTGACCTTATCCTTGTGCCCAAGGCAGACAGTGAAGAGGTCATCAAAACGGCGGACCGCATCATTACAGAGGCGGAGAAGCGGTTTGGTATGCCGGAGGGCAGCACCAAAATTATGGCGCTTATTGAGACGGCCCTGGGCATGATCAACGTGGAACGCACGGTGTTCGCCTCACCTCGCATCGACGCGTTGGCCTTTGGCGGTGGCGACTACGGTCTATCGACACGCGTCCGCGTCACACCTGATGAGATTGCATACATTTACCCTGAGTCCAAGATTATGCTGGCTGCCAGGGCGGCTGGTGTCATGGCCATTGGCACGCCTTACGCGCAGAACATACGAGACCTTGATGCGGTGGCACGACAGGCCAAGCGGCAACGAGACCTGGGCCTGGACGGCAAGACGGTCATACACCCAACCCACGTGGACATTGCCAATGCGGCCTTCACGCCCAGCGCTGAAGAGATTGCCTTTGCTCAGAAGGTCATTACCGCTTACGAAGCATCGGACAGGGGCGCAATCAGCGTGGACGGCAAGCTGATTGAGCACCTCCACGTTAGCGAGGCTCGTTGGGCTTTGGACGTTGCGCGACAGGCTGGCATGATTCAGTAGGTCGTAACTCGCTCGTTTCCCCTTCACGCTTTTTTCACGGTGGCAGGTCTGATATCGACGCCCCTTTCATCATCCCTGAGTAGGGTATTGGGGTGATGGTGGGTTGCGTCCATGATTAGACCTAGGCCACGTAGGCCGGAAGGGGGCGATGTATGACGCTGTTGAAGCTTGGAGAACACCCCAGAGAATTTGAGTTCCGAAACGGAAGAAGGACGGAGATACGTCCGCTTATGGCTGCACGCCAAGGCCAGCCTTGCCGGGTGGCGGCGTTATCTCAATTCTACTGCTGGGGCCGCCTTGGCCAAGAACAGCCTCCTGTCCCTCTCCGCTATCTCATTCCTGGCGGTCTTCCGTGAAGGCGCAGAGACGGTGATCTTCTACATAGGCATTGCGCCCAGCATATCCACTGGAGACCTGCTCTTGGGCGTGGGCATAGCGTTTGGTCTGCTGGTGGTCTTTGGCAGCCTGGTCTTCACCTTTGGGATGCGTGTGCCTGTGGCGCCGTTCCTACGCGTCACCAGCATCCTCATCTACTACCTGGCGTTCAAGTTCGTCGGCACCGGCGTCCACTCGCTCCAGGTGGCAGGCAAGATATCAGCAACTCACGCGGACTACCTGCCAGCAAATGACTTCATTGGCCTCTACCCCACGTGGGAGACGGCTATTGGGCAGATCATCCTGCTGTTGCTGGGTGCGGGCGGCGTATTGTACATGAGTTTCCGTGAAAAGCAGTCGTTGCGCCGTCGTGAAGGGAACCGGGGCGGAGCACTGAAAGAGACCACCGAAGAGAAGGAGTGAGTTTCAGCGCCTCATCAGGGATTCTGCGGTCGCAGGCTTCCAGGGGTGGCGTAGCCTTCTCAGCCGTCCATGGCCGTTTTGAAGTCAGCGATTGCCTTGATGTGAGCGTCCGTTGATGAGAGCCCTACGTCCATGGTATTGATGGCTATATGAGTGGCGCCTATGCTCAGCCATTCTCGCGCCTCTTGCTCAGGCGTAAGGTTGTTGTCGCTCAGCAGTCGCACTGACGCCTCGAACCCCAGTTTGGACGGATCGCGGCCAGCTTCACGGGCATAGCCCCGGACCCGCTCAATTTCGTCACCCTTCGTCGGGCTCCAGCGGCCCATTCCCGGCCAGCCGTCGCCCAGCCTGCCGATGCGCTTGAGGACGGTCTCCACCCAGCCGCCTATCCACACCGGTATTGGTTGCTGGATGGGCATGGGATTCAGCCCTGCGCCGTTGATGGTGTGCCACTTGCCGTGGAAGTCCACGGACTCTTGCGTCCAGAGCGCACGGAGCACTGCTATCTGCTCTTCAGAACGAGCGCCACGGTCATGGATGTTCTCTCCAAGCGCCTCATACTCCAGAGGGTTCCAGCCGGTGCCCACGCCAAGCCGTAGACGACCGCCGCTGAGCACGTCTACCTCCGCCGCCTGTTTGGCCACGAGAGCCGTCTGACGCTGCGCCAGTATGAGGACGCCAGTGGAAAGCTGGATACGATTGGTGATGGCTGCCAGATAACCGAACAGCGCGAAGGGCTCATGGAACATGTCGTGCATGTCAAAAGCGCCGTCCCAGCCTGGGTGCTTGGCTGGGTCCGCACCAAGTAGGTGGTCATGGATGGTCAGGTAGTCGTAGCCAAGGCCCTCGACCGCCTGCACGAAGTCGCGTACGGCGACGGGGTCTGCGCCAATCTCACGTTGAGGGAACATCACGCCGAGTTGCATTGGTGGGCCTCAGTTGTCCATGGCCGCTTTGAAGTCTTCCAACGCCTTGATATGCGCGGCGGGTGATTCAAGCCCAGCTTTCATGGTGATGTAGCAACCGTGGGTGGCGCCCATGCGCTCCCACTCCCGCGCCTCCTTCACCTGAGCCTTGATGCCGCCTCTCGATAGGCTGAGCAGCGTCTCGAAACCAAGCGAGTCCGGGTCACGCCCCGCCTCTTCCGCGTAGGTGCGCACCCGTTGGATAGCGCCGCCGCTGTCAGAGTTCATACGGCCCATGCCAAGCCAGCCGTCTGCATGACGCCCAATGCGCTGGAGTACTTGCTCAGACTGTCCGCCAAGCCACAGAGGTATGGGACGCTGGATAGGGAGAGGGTTGAGCCCCGCGCCGGTGATGTTGTGCCATTGGCCGTGAAAATCAACCGACTCCTGTGTCCACAGCGCCCGCAGCACTTCAATCTGCTCTTGAGAGCGCTCACCACGGTTGTTGAAGTCTTCACCCAGAGCCTCGTATTCCACAGGATTCCAGCCTATGCCAACGCCCAGCCGCAGGCGCCCGCCGCTGAGCACGTCCACCTCCGCCGCCTGCTTGGCGACGAGGGCCGTCTGCCGTTGCGGCAGGATGATGATGCCGGTGGCTAGCTGGATACGCTGCGTGACCGCTGCGAGATAGGAGAAGAGGACAAAGGGCTCGTGGAAGGCATCGCCCATGTCGTAAACGCCGGTCC
>CAVOAJ010000079.1:0-7595 GCA_963693605.1 Dehalococcoidia bacterium
CGGAAGGAGATGGGGATGGCGGAGCTAGGACAAGCAGCTCTCATCATTGCACTGGCGCTGAGCGCCTACGGGATGGTCACGCCCGTGCTGGGCGTGCGGCGACGGGTGCCCTCGTTGGTGGTGAGCGGACGACGAGCGACCTACCTTACGCTCTTGTCGCTGGCCATCGCCACAACCGTCCTCGTCATCGCATTCCTGGACAATCAGTTCAATATCCAGTACGTGGCGGAGCACAGCAACCTTGCCATGCCCAGGATTTACACCTGGGTTGCCTTTTACGCAGGCAATGAAGGCTCCTTGCTGTACATTGCCCTCTCCCTAAGCCTCGTCTCAGCCCTGGTCATGTGGACGTCTCCGTCACGGCTGGGGACTCTGCGGCCTTACACCAACAGTGTACTCATGCTTATTCTGACGTTCTTCCTAGTCGTAATGATTACCCTGGCTAATCCCTTTACGGAACTGGTTAACGCGCCCTTGGACGGCCAGGGCATCAACCCGCTTCTGCAACACCCCGGCATGTTCTTCCACCCTCCCTTGCTCATGACCGGCCTCATATCCGTATCCGTTCCGTTTGCACTGGCCATGGGTGCCATGCTCTCCGGACGTGTGGATGATGACTGGGTGGACATTGGCCGCACGTGGGGAATCATAGCGTGGGCGCTGTTGGGGGCGGGCTTGCTCCTGGGAGCGTGGTGGGCGTACACCATCCTGGGTTGGGGCGGTTACTGGGCCTGGGACCCCGTGGAGAACGCGGCCCTCATGCCCTGGCTTGGCCTTACCGCCTTCATTCACTCCATCATGGTCCAAAAGCGACGGGGTATGTTCCGTCTATGGAACATGGTGCTTATCAATGTGACGTTTGTACTGGCCTCATTTGGCATGTTCATCAATCGGGGTGGAAGCGTACCGTCCGTTCACTCTTTTGGAGCCTCCACATTGGGGTGGATATTCCTCTCCTTCATGGTGGTTGCTGCGGTTGCTTCCTTCAGCTTGTTCATCCACAAGATGAGCATTCTGAAGAGCGTGGAGAGCCTGGAGTCCACTCTCTCCCGAGAGGCGTCATTCCTACTTAACAATTTGCTGCTGCTGGGGGTCGCCTTCGTGACCCTGTGGGGCGTCATTTTCCCACTCATATCGCAATTCTTTGGTAAAGGCACCATCACCGTGGGGCAGCCTTTTTACAACCAGGTCAACGGGCCGCTATTTCTGGCGCTCATCTTTCTCATGGGTGTGGGACCGCTCTTACCGTGGCGTCACGGTTCATGGGCCACGCTCAGAAAGGCCATCGCCCTGCCGGGGTCCGTCGCCGTGGGCGTGACTGTAGTGCTGGCCGTCCTGGGCGTGCGACAACCCTACGCCCTACTGGGCTTCGGCGTGTCTACGCTGGTAGCGGTCTCCATTTTCCAAGAGTGGGTCCGCGGCACCATCGCACGGAAGCGAGCGTCGGGAGGCTCCTATCCAATGGCCTTCCTGGGGCTCATGTCAGCCAACCGCCCGAGGTACGGTGGGTATATCGTCCACCTTGCCATCGTCATGTTGGCCTTCGGTGTTGTGGGGTCCTCGTTCTACGACCTTGAAAGCGACGTCCTGCTTTCGGTAGGTCAGCGTGCCACCATTGGCGACTACGAAATCGAGTTCATCAGGACGGATGTGACGCCCTTCTCCGACCGCACGGAGCGCACCGCCACGGTGGACGTCTACAAGAACGGCAAGTACATAGACACCATGGTTGCCTGGCAGGGCGTTTACCCGGCCTTCCGCATGCTATCTACCAGGGCCGCCATCCGGTCAACGCCCGTGGATGACCTCTACGTGATGTTCAGTGAGGTCCAGCCAGACGGCCAGAGCGCTGCCTTTCGGCTTTTGATGAACCCATTGGTGTGGTGGATGTGGGTTGCAGGCCCAGTGATGATACTAGGCACGGTTGTAGCACTGTGGCCAGCCCGTCAGCGGGCGGTGGCCTACGTTACCCGGCCCGACAAGGCAAAGCCCCTACCTCAAGGGACGGGGGGGTAACGACTCATGTACATTCTCATCATCACCCTGCTCATCATTGTTTCGCTGGGCTTTGTGGTGTACCCGTTAGTAACCCGCCGACCAGAGTCTGAGGCTTCAGAGGAGTTGGCGCAGCAGGCCACGCAGCAGCTCCGACAGGCCAGGGAGCGCATCTACGAAGAGATACGTGCCATGCAGCAGGAGTACTTCCTGGCACACATGCCAAAAGAGGAATACCAAGCCAGACTTGCGGAGGCCCGCGTACAGGCCGCAACGCTCCTCCAACAGCAGGAGCAGGTGCAAGAGACGCTAGCCCAGGCAGAAGCGGCTGTAGAGGCCCAAATAGAGCGCATAACGGGGGTCTCCAGCTCTAGCGTGGACTCCCAGAGCAAGGGCAGAGATATATGCTAGCGCTGCGCAGACCTTTAGCCATCATCGCCCTGGCGCTGGCGTTAGCCGTTTCCTTGCCTGGCACTTCAACGGCCCAGGAGGGGCTTGCCGTGGCTGGCATCTTGGAGAACGGCTCGCCCGTTGACTCCTTTGACCCCACTCAAGTCACCGTAACGCTCAGGGTGCTGGAAGGCACCGTGGTGGTGGACCAGCGGGCGGTGCAACCCAACGCTGAGGGCCTATTCATCTTTGGCGGGGTGCAGCCTGCGAGCGTCCGCACGTACTTCATCTCCGTGGAGTACCAAGGGGCCATCTATTCCGAGACGCGTCAACTTGTGGATATAGACCAGCCAGTGGTGCTCATCGTCTATGAGGCCACGCAAGACCCTACGGTGCTGACCACCGTGTCTCATACCATCATCGTAACAGGCGTTGACGCCACTGAAGGGATTGTTGAAATCCTTGAGCGCGCCAGTATAGCCAATCGCAGCGGCTCAACGCTTGTACCTGACCTGGCAAGCGGCATGCTGGGGTTCCTGCGCTTTGCGCTCCCGGCGGAGGCCTTTAACCTGGACGTACGCTCTGATCTGGTTGGCGGCCAGATACTGCAAGTTGACCGCGGGTTTGCGCTCACCACGCCCATACCGCCCTCCACTGACACCCCCTACCATGTTGAGTTTGTGTATCGCGTCCCCTATGAGGGTCAAACATTGGATATCAGCCGCACTTTACGGTTTGGTGCAGAGACCATACGCGTGGTAGTCCCGGTGAGCGTGGCGCTGGGGAGCTCTTCAGGTCTGGATAACCTAGGTATTGCCCCCTTTGAGGGGCAGGAGATTCAGCTATTGGAGGCTTTTGACATCTCACCGGGCACCCCACTGGACTTGCAGTTGGATGGTCTACCAAAGCCGCCCTTCCTGGCCCGCTTTGTCCGCAACCTGAGCGATTGGTACTTGGTTGTGGGCGTACCCGCAGTAGTGGGCTTAACTCTCCTCATAGCCGTCATCATTGGCATGCGGAGACGGTCCACCGTCGCGTCACAGCTAGACCCGGCAGCACAACAGGAATACTTGCTCCAGGAGCTTGCTGGCCTAGAGTCCCGGTTCTTGGAGCGAGCAGTATCCCAACGCCGGTACGCCTCACAGCGGCAGGACCTGAAGGCGGCCTTGGTTGAACTGGACGTGAGGGTGCACCTGGCAGAGGTGGTCTCCGGCCAAGGACCAGGGGAACGTCCGTCTGCCTAAAAGATATGTGTCAGCGCGCTGACACCGGTTGCCCAACCACCGAATCACCCAAATGGGGGACGAATGGGCCTTTTCAATCACCCGAACGGACGACGCTCTGCGTGCTCCGTGGCTTTACTCTGATGCCACGCAAATCAGCAAGGGGCCAATCATGATGGGACTGGGCAGGGCTGGCCAAAGGAAGACCGCATCTCTTCTCCCTGAGGATGCGACATCGGCACTATCAGCACTGATTCCTCAGGACCGGAAGCCACATGCCGTGCAACCGAATGGTACCCCTGCCGGGATTCGAACCCGGGCGCGCGGTTTAGGAAACCACAGCTCTATCCGACTGAGCTACAGGGGCTTGGGAAGGTAGGAGGGGATGCCGATTCAAATACGAAAAAGCCAGTATCGCCTTTTGGTGGAGATAGGGGGATTTGAACCCCCGACCTCGGCGTTGCGAACGCCGCGCTCTCCCAACTGAGCTATATCCCCATCGCATACCAAGCTGCATTATCTGAAGGCAACGTTTCAGTCAACTATAGCTATCGCTTTCTCAGCGTGTCAAGGAATCCTTTATCAGCCTCGTTACAGTTGCAGGCCGGAGCCACGCTCCACTAGAATGTATCCACGACCTTCGAGTCGCCCCCGGCGTTCCCGCGTAGCTCAGTGGTAGAGCGGTCGACTGTTAATCGACTGGTCGTAGGTTCGAGTCCTACCGCGGGAGCCAATTCCTCACAATCTATTCCATGGGGCAGTGTTAAAATGCCGGCACCCCGGGAGTAGCCCGTTGCCTGCGATCTACCGGAGCTGACTTCCCAGGAAGGCTTGGCCGCTTCGGAAAAGCTGTTGGGGAATACCAGCGTGTCATAAATTCACCATCAACGGGGCAGAGGCGGATTCCTTGCGCCTCGGGCTGAAGGAAGTCGAGGTGCGCAGCATTCAGCAGCCCCGTCTAGCATTCGGTGAAGAGTTGCAACTCCTCGTCTTGGTCGCGCTGGTTGACCTATGAAGCATTGTGCAGAGAGAGGCAGACTAGCCTTTCTTGGCCATTAGGCACGTGTATTATAGCGTTCTACAAGGCATACTAATGATTCTGGTGGATGTGCATAAATACATTGACGCGCTTGCCAAGCTTCATGAAGCCCCATGGAGGCCTCATAGCAAACCAACCAAAGGCATAGGGTTTACCTGATTCCCGCGCGCCTTGGCACGTATTAGCTCGTATCATTTTTCATTTAAATCGTAATCTATTGGAAATGCAGTCACTAACAATTTTCGCGAAAGGGGCCTGAGGTGCTCGGTCTTTCTTTAATTAGTGTTCGGTTACTAGGCTTAACAAGCCCGCCTACTCAACTCAAGCACCCAAAGTTGCCATGTATGCGTGAAAAATGTCACTACCGTCAGCCCAATCTCAACATGAGCGTGATGGTTTTAGTGCCTGCATCACGGCCTTCCGCGGGAGGGGCTTGATCCGTTCCTAAGTCTAGGAGCCAATCCATCGAGGGAGGGCCACCGAGGCCAAAATGCCAAGGATGGCTACCACAATAAGCACCTCTATGAAGGTGAATCCCTTTCCGCCACTTTGCGGTGTATTAATGATTGTCTCTTTCTCAAAGGTTGCATCTCCATTGTGCCCTGGCACGCATAAGGGAGTAATCACCCATTTGGGTGAATTGGGCAATGCACAGTGCATTACCAGAGGCGGGATCAGCTATTTCAGGCTAGTGTATTTTACCGCAAGGGCCGGTTCATCTAGCCGCCGGTCAAGGAAGTGGGTTACGAGCTCGCAGCGTGATAGGTTTCAAATTGAGGCAGCGGTCAAATCACCGTTCCGTCCTTACCTTTAGCTTGGTCGAAAGTGAAGCGATGAAATCGCAGCCTGGCTACATAGGCTGCAGCCTGGCTGCGATTTGCTAGGTGCAGCTTCTCCATGATGTGCCTAAGGTGTGTCTTAACCGTGTTCTCTGTAATGAACAACGTTGCAGCAACTTCCTTATTACTAGCGCCTTGAGCAAGTTGCTGTAGGACTTCTTTCTCTCGCTTGGTCAGAGAGGTGTCCACTCCTGGCACTGGCTCAGGCGTAGGCGTTTTGAGTTGCATTAGTAGAATGGAAGCCATCGCAGGAGAGACGATCACACCTCCCTGCGCAATATGAAAGACAGCGGCATAGAGGTGCTCTGATCGAAACGGCTTGAGCAAATAGCCTTTGGCGCCTGCTTTGATGGCAGCAAAGAGGTCGTCCTCGCTATCAGAGACCGTGAGCACTAAGACTTGCGTCTCAGGCAGGTCTCCACGCACGAGTTTGGTGGCTTCAACGCCTCCCATCACTGGCATGTGAAGGTCCATAACCACCACGTCAGGCATTAATTCTATGGCCTTCTTGACTCCTTCTGCTCCGTCTGAGGCCTCTCCTAGTACCTGTATTCCTTCACTGAGGGATAGGGCTTCCATGACCGCTTTACGAACGAGGGCGTGGTCGTCTACAACAAGGACGGTAATTTTAGTATCCGCCATCTCAGTTCCTCCACTTACTTAGAGGCACTCCCACTCGGATGACTGTCCCTTGACCGACGTAGCTAGCTACGCTCATCGTCCCACCAATGGCCTCGGCGCGCTCCTGCATGCTCTTCATGCCGTGATGCCCTTCACCGCGGCCATCGTTCTCAAATGGTTCGTGTAATCCCTGGCCATTGTCGCGAATGCTGACCTCGACTTTATCGCTACCATGCTGGAGGCTAACCCATGCTCTTGTCGCATTGGCATGCTTACGCACGTTGGTCAAGGCTTCTTGGACTATGCGTACAAGTTGGAATTCCAATGAGGGAGAGAGTTGAACTGGCGCGGTTGGTCCTTCAAATTTGCCCGCGATCCCTGTCCGTTGCGTAAATTCCGCAACGTAGTCTCCCAGCACTGTAGAGAGTGGGAAAGGGTCCAAATTCAATTGGTTAATCGACTCTCTGACTTCTTGATATAGCTCATTGGCCAGTGAAGTTATTTCTTCGGCGACTCCTTTCGCCTGGGCCATATTTCCTCTATCAATATAGGCGCTAACGGATTCCGCTTTCAGAGAGAGATAGGTCAAGGTTTGGCCTAGGCCGTCATGAATTTCACGGCGTATCCGTCGACGCTCCTCTAGGACAGCTTCAGACTCAATAACCTGACGAATATTCAAGTTAGTGCGGTACACAATGGTGCTAATCACAAAGCCTGCGCTGACATAGAGGATCAGCCATAAAAAGTAATTTCGTTCAAAAAGCCACGTATAGTCCGAGTCCCACCAGGCCGGAGTAAGATGCGCGATAGTCAGGCCAGCCGAAAATGTCGTCGTCACTAGCAATGCGAGCCGCTCAGGGAACAACAAGGCCGTGGACATGATTGGTGCCAGTGAGTACAGCAAGTAAGGACTGTCCAAGCCACCGGTAATCAGAAGTATGACCAACCCCACCAGCGCGTCGCCTCCCAGCAGGATATAGGTGGAGGGATCCTGCCGCCACAGGCGTAGCGGGCCCAATACCTTCAGCAGCGTGTATAAGCCAACAATTCCTAGTTGGATATTGGTGCGTAGCGAGGGATCTTCAGCTGTACTCAAGCCGAATCCTTGCACCAGCATTACGGCTAGGCCGTAGGCAAAAAATCTGTGCAAGGATAAAAAGAGGTGGATTGATTTTTCAGACTTCCCTGTCATTAACCTGCTTTAGCCACCCAATATTCCTTCATTATGGTGGTCCGCTGCCACTTTGCCAACCAAGTTAGTATTTCTGCAGTGAAAATAGTCTCGTTCCATTTTCACTTGGTTGTGTCCTGCCTTAATGCTTCGTGTGTGAATCAAAGCGTTGAGTGCCATAGCGTCTTTTTATCGAATACTCTCAAGTTGGATTCTCTATTCTAGTTGGCTGGGCTGCATATCAAGAGTCACTATGCTATTGAAATGTACCCGATGTAAAATTTGAAGCCAACCAAGCGTAGCTGTATTTCAAATTT
>CAVOAJ010000080.1:0-7526 GCA_963693605.1 Dehalococcoidia bacterium
CGGATAGGGAGTACGTGGTTGATAGTCGGTACGAGGTGGGTACTCCGTACGAGGCCGTGCTTCACGGGGCCTCGCTTCATTAACGGTGAGGATTCGGCCGTCCAAGTCCTTTTCATTCAAGCCCGCTATCGCGCTCCGGGCCTGGGCATCATCAGGCATGTCAACAAAGCCAAAGCCTTTTGATCGGTTCGTCTCACGGTCCATGACAACCACCGCGGACTCAACGGCGCCATAAGCAGCAAACGCTTTTTCTAACTCAGCATTCTGAGTGTTATAGGACAGATTCCCAACATACATGCGCATTGGCATTCCTTGCCAAGAAGATATTCCGAGGAATACGTGCACCGCGCCGGTAGAGAATGCTAGTTGAGTCAGATCAACTAGCCAGAAGAGGCAGTGCCGAAATTCTCCGGTCGCGTAAGTGTACCACTCAGACGGTTTTTGTCAGAGCCATGGGCACGCTAATGCCGGTTGTTTTCCCGTTGCGCCCTTCATTTGAACATGGATGGAATGTGTTGCGGCGTGGCGAGTAGCAGTGTCTAGGGGCTAAACTACTTAGGCAGGGGGTATGCATGGCATGGAATGATGATGCAAGACGTGTCGTTGTGGAAATGTACGACAGCGGCGCGATGGGATGGGCGATAGTCAGCCGAGTCACGGGTGAGTTCCACTGTGATGATAAAACCGTTCAGAAGTGTCTGGCCGGCCTTGAGGTGTTGGCCCTCCAATATACGGGTACAGCGCCTGAGTTATTTACAGCGGCTTCAAACCGGCTTCGAATTATGCGAGGTACTGACCGCTACCTGAACGAGCTGGAAAAGTTTGCTGACTCTGTTCGGGCGGCAAAAGACTCACCGGAAGGACGGCACCACCGGGAGGAGCTTCGCGCATTTCTCTTGGACCTTGACGGGATTGGACCTTTACCACTCCGTGACGCACAACTGATGAGATTGGCAACAATCGAACAATTTGAGTGGCCCGCTGTGAAGGGGCAATTCGTCTGGACATCAGATAGCCACTGGGAGCTACAGTTGTCTGCGGAAGACTATCTCGAATGGGACTACCTCCAGCAGCACCTGGTGGACGATCCCTTCCTGACACATATTGACGATTGGATGCGCTCAATGGCAGCAGACCTTGCCGCTCGCCTGGAGCTTATTTACGCAATCGTAGACATAGTCACTGGGCCTGAGGATGAGGGAGGTACGGGGCTGCCGCTGCTCCCACTGGCACACGACGATGAGGATACGGTGGGGATTCATCCGTACTTCGTCTTTACGTTATATGACCAGATACTGTCCCGCCTGCTGGACCTGCCTGTGGGCCAGAAGCGTCGCGAGGACTTCCACGAAGATGTTCCAGGGACCATGTTCCTTGATGCATGGCCCATGGTGTCTTCACCAGATAGCGACAATCGGGACGCGGCAGTGACGGTGTTCCTGAAGAGCCAAATTGACCTTCTAAAATTGCCTACGGCAGACAACGCAAAAGTAGCGTATGAAGATGTCCGTACGTGCACCCGGGTGGTGGCAGAAGACCTTGAACGCTTTCGGTTACAGTCAGGCCTCTTCGCGACGAGCCGATGCGATGGATGCAAAGAACCGGGGCCGCACTGGGACTGAAGCCGGGAGCCAGAGAGAGTCGCTTTGGGCAGGCTCTGTCCATGAAACGTCCGACAGGCCCTGTCCGCCGAAGCGAATCAGGACCTGCCGGTAAGAGGAGCCGTAGTTAGTACCCTAATTAGGGTAGGGGGCTAAGCTGAGCCGTGGATGTTCCTTAAGATTGGTCCACAACCGTGACTGGACAGTTCACCACCAGACCGGGCTTGATGGTCTCATACCCGGAGGCGCGCACGTCCGCTGCTGAGCGGATGGCGTTGGCCTGGTAGCCTTCCGGCACTACCACCAAGTTGACTTCCCAGAAGGCGCTGTACCCAGTGTCTCCTGGCACCACATCAATGACGTTGCGCTGTCCTTCCACGAACTGCGGGTTGCCTGCGGCGTCCATTCCTGTAATGAATGCCCAGATGGGTACCGCAGATTCCGTGTTCATGCCAAAGTCAGGGTAGTAGTCCTCATTTCCTTCATACCATCCCTGGGTAAGGGCCTCACCGCCTTCAAGCACGGTGCCTTCAGGAACTATGGGGCAGTTGACCAAAATGTCAGTGGGTGTAATGGAATAACCCGCTGCGTCCAATTCCTGCCTGGACCGGACGCTGTCCGGCTGGTAGCTCTCAGGCACCGTCACCAGCATGACGCGCCACAGGTCACTGTAACCTTCAACGCCAGGCACGGCGTCCACGATGTTGTGCTGACCTGCCACAAACTGTGGGTTACCGGCGGCGTCCATCCCCGTGATGAACACAAAAATGGGTGCGGTCGAAACTGTTCCGTTACTAGCAGGGGACTTCGTTCCGAAGTCGTAGTACTTCACGCCTTTGCCTTGGTACCAGCCAGCCACAAGGGCCTGGGTCTCAACGGGAATTGGCGTGGCCGTGGACGTTGGGGAAGGGGTGGCTGTTGGTGTTGGCGTCGGTGAGGAACAAGCTGTCGCCAAGGCCAGGGCCATCAGTGCAAACAAAGCGAACACAAACTTGGACAATCGCATGGACCACTCTCCTGAAATAGTACTTGGGCACGAAGTTGCGCCGCTTGACTCACAGTAGAGGAAGAACATTAACGAAACATTAAGGGGATTACGGCCCCATTAATAAGGTGTGGCAATGTCCTAGGTAAAGGACAACCGAGTGTTTGTGGATTGTGGTGAAATGGCGGGGTCACACCGGTACAGCGATTGCAGATTAAGCTTTTCGTCATTGATACTGCCAACGGAGGCGGACTCTTTCTCCTGAACAGCGCAAAACGGGCCTATTTGCACTGCATTCTACGGTGCTTCCCTGCTGCGAATTTGCTATAGTGTGGCTCTCAATCTTCACCGCCTACTGATAGGCAGTGCCGAAGGAATGACCCCATGGTTGATCATGACGTTCTTGTGGTTGGCGCAGGGCTTGCAGGCATGCGTGCGGCCATCGCAGCCCATCGCACCGGCGCAAACGTAGCGCTTCTCAGCAAGGTACATCCCGTACGGAGCCATTCAAACGCTGCTCAGGGCGGCATCAATGCAGCCCTCCGCGGCACTGATGACTCCGTGGATTCTCACATCTACGACACGGTGAAGGGTAGCGACTACCTGGGAGACCAGGACGCTATTGAGATAATGTGCCAGGAAGCCCCTGCTGAGATCATTGCGCTGGAGCACATGGGCGTGGTGTTCAACCGTGACGAGGAAGGGCGACTGGGCACCCGTAACTTTGGCGGTGCCAGTTATGCCCGCACCTTCTTTGTGGCGGATATCACCGGCCAGGCCATCCTCCACGTAATGTATGAGCAGATTATCAAGACAGGCGTGCGCTCCTATGAGGAGTGGTTTGTCACTGACCTGATCATGGAGGACGGCGTCTGCAAGGGCGTAGTGGCCATGGAAATGCTTACGGGCAAGCTCCAGAGCATTACCGCCAAAGCCACGATTATTGCCGCAGGCGGCCTGGGTAGGGTGTTTGAGCCCTCCACCAACGCGCTTATCTGCACCGGTGACGGTATGGCCTTGGCCTACCGGGCCGGGGCCTCTCTCATGGATATGGAGATGGTGCAGTACCACCCAACAACTCTCAAGGGCAACGGAGTCCTCCTTACGGAGGCGGCACGCGGTGAGGGGGCTTACCTCTTGAATGCCAAGGGAGAGCGGTTCATGGAGCATTACGCTCCTAAGATGAAGGAGCTTGCCTCCCGTGATGTGGTATCCCGCGCTGAGCAGACAGAGATTAACGAAGGCCGTGGTGAAGACGGGTGTGTATTCCTGGACCTCCGCCACCTGGGCAAGGAGCTGATTCACACCAAGTTGAGCTACATTGCGGAAGTGGCCAAGGACTTTGTAGACGTCGACTTGGCAGAGAAGCCTGTGCCCATCAGGCCAGGCCAGCACTACATCATGGGTGGCATCAAGACTGACATAGACGGCAGGACGTGGGACGCTACCGGCGGTGACCGCTGGGCTGGCATTCCCGGCCTGTATGCGGCGGGTGAGACCGCCTGCGTGAGCGTTCACGGCGGGAACAGATTGGGCGCCAACTCGTTATTGGAGACGGTAGTGTTTGGTAAGCGGTCGGGCGAAGCCGCTGCCGCCTACGCGAAGGATATCTCCGACTTCTCAGTGACTTCAAGCTATCTCAGCGATGCCGAGGCACACTTGAAGGGGCTGATGGACCGCCCTGACAATGGTGACAAGACGGCGGCCCTGCGCATGGAGATGGGTGAGGTGATGAACCAGCACTTGGCCGTCTTCAGAAATGAAGAGGGCATGCAGTCTGCGCTGGTGAAAATCAAGGAACTGAAGGAACGGTACAAGCAACTTCCGGTGGGGCATTCAGGCAAGGTGTACAACACCGCGCTCCTGTTCCACCTTGAGCTGGGCAACATGCTGGACTTGGCGGAGACCATTGCGGTTGGTGCGCTGGGGCGGAAGGAGAGCCGAGGCGCTCACTCCCGTCAGGACATCCCTGAGCGTATTGATGCTGAGTGGATGAAGCACACGGTGGTGACGCCCAAGGATGGCAGTCCTGCCCTTAGCTACATGCCGGTAACCGTTACACGGTGGGAGCCACAGGAACGCGTATATTAAACAGGCTGTATGCCAGCCTGGAACACTAGCTGGAGAGAGATTGGGAGGACTGATGCAGACCAAGCTGAGCGTCCGTAGACAAGACCCAGAAAGCCAACAGCCGGGTTCGCGGATGCAGGAATACACGATTGAAGTGCCTGAGCACTATACGGTGCTTGATGCGCTGATTAAGGTGCGTGAGGAAGTTGACCCTAGTCTGGCCATCCGGTGCTCGTGCAGGGCGGCCATCTGTGGCTCCTGCGCTGTACGAGTCAACGGGCGTGCCCGGTTGGCCTGCAACACTAAACTCACCAACGTGACCCCAGAAGACGGCGTTGTCGTCGTGGAGCCCGCAGGCAACCAGCCGGTTGTGAAGGACTTGGTCGTTGACCTGGGCGTTTTCTGGAGCAAGATAAGGGCAGTTGCACCGTACCTCCAGCCAGAAGGGCCTGAGCCTGAGGAGGAGTACATTGCTCCCAACGAGTCAATGTTGTTACTCACCGAAGTCATGGGCTGCATCATGTGCGGCGCGTGCGTTTCAGACTGTACCGCGCTGGAGGTAGACTCCAATTTCCTGGGCCCGGCGGCCTTGGCCAAGGCGTTCCGATTCACTGAGGACCCCCGAGACGGTGCAGATGCTGACCGGCTGCACAACCTCAATGAGTACGGTGGCGTTTGGGACTGCACCCGTTGCATGATGTGCGTGGAGGTCTGCCCAAAGGGCGTGGCTCCCATGGACCGCATCATGGCT
The DNA here is from genome assembly GCA_963693605.1 of Dehalococcoidia bacterium. Taxonomy (GTDB): domain Bacteria; phylum Chloroflexota; class Dehalococcoidia; order Lucifugimonadales; family Australimonadaceae; genus JAQBVZ01. Next base: position 5,408 of record CAVOAJ010000080.1, read on the forward strand.
TTGCGGGAGCGCGTCATGGATGCTGGTATGACCAACACCGTGGGCTACCGCCATGTGGCGGCCTTCGCTGAGTCAGTGGAGCACGCGGGATGGCTGGATGAGACGATGCTGGCAGTTAAGAGCTGGGGTATGTTTAACGTGCCCAAGCTGATTGCGGCGCTCCCCATTGGTCTGCGTGCCTTGAAGCGAGGCAAGTTGCCCATGCCTGCGCCGTTCCACAAGAAGCGGCCTGGACATGAAAACGTGGCCCGTATCTTCAAGCGCCTGGAAGGAAAGAAGTAATGAAATACGCCTTTTATCCCGGTTGTGTCTCCCGTGGAGGCGCTCCGGAGCTATATACCTCAACCCTGGCTGTGGCTGAGAAGCTTGGCTTGGAACTTGAGGAAATTGTCGGTGCTGCGTGTACGGGAGCAGGCGTGCTCCAGGAGAAGGGCCTCAAGCTGGGCGACACGCTGAACGCCCGCACCTTTGCTATGGCGGAACGCATGGGCCACACGACTATCGTGAACATATGCTCCACGTGCCAGGGCGTTATGGCGCAGGCCAACTATCGCCTGTTGAACACGCCTGGTTACCTGGAAGAGATTAACGAGATATTGAAAGAAGAGGGCTTGGAGTACCAGGGCAGGGTGGTGATTAAGCACCTGGCCTGGGTACTGGTTGAGGAGATTGGCTTGGACGCGCTGAGGCCATTGATTGTGCGGCCTCTTACCGAGCTCCACATTGCTCCCTTCTACGGCTGCTACATCCTGAGGCCGTCCTGGGCCTTGGGGATAGACGAAAATCCAGGCCGTGAGCAGTACCTGGAACAGATCATTGAGGCATGCGGCGGTGAACCGGTGAACTTTCCCGGCAGGACCAAGTGCTGCGGCTTCCCCATTCTGATGATCAATGAGCGCAACTCCTTAGCCATGGTGGGTAACCACACCCTCAGTGCCAAGGATCACGGTGCGGACGCCATGGTGACGCCATGCCCACTGTGCCATCTGAACCTGGACGGCTACCAGCCCAAGGCTAGTTCACAGAAGGGCACCAAGATAAACATGCCCATCTTGCACCTGCCTCAGCTAGTGGGAATGGCGATGGGACTGAGCGACCGAGAACTGGGCATGCATCGACACGTCGTGTCCACTAAGGACGTGATGGCCAAGGCGAGCGTACGAGCGTAGCGTAAAGAACCAACTCTCGTAAAACCAACGCCCCGGCCACTGCGCCGGGGCGTTTTTATTTATACACATACGCCGCTACGGCAAGCGGTTATTTTGGAGGAGTGATGAATCAAAGCATAACTATTGGTGAATGTACGATGGAGGAGTGTGCAACCGTCCTTGGACTGTGGAGTGAGGCTGGTTCTGCAAAGAGCGCCACTGATACGGTGGAGGTGCTTGGCAGATTGGTTAAGAACTCCGGTGACCTGTTTCTGGTGGCCCGCGATGGCGATAAGGTGATTGGCTCAATCATAGGCGGCTGGGACGGCTGGCGCGGGCATATCTACCGGCTGGCCATATCGCCTGGGTACCGTCGCCTGCGCGTGGCAGAACGGTTAACGAAGGAGTTGGAAGGGAGGCTGACAGCCAAAGGCGCGGTGCGGATCTTTGCGCTGGTGGAGATGGAAAAGCTCCACGGCGTAGGGTTCTGGGATTCGCCAGCTGCTGAGGGCTACAGCCACGCAGAGGGCGTGGGCCTCTACATCAAGAACGTAAGCTAGGGGTACTGGCTACAGGCCGCAAGGTGTCTATCTAAGGGCAGGTGGTGGAGGTACAATTCCGCCAACCTTTCGCAGCTTTGGGACCCGAATTTTAGACAGGAAGTGGCGCAATGTGGAGCAGCCGTGTGCTAGCCAGATGGATGGCGTCCGTAGCGCTGATTTTAGCGTTGTCCGCGTGTCTGCCCGCTGCGACACCTACTCCTACCCCTACGGCCACGCCAAGCCCTACCGCGCGTGAACTGCTTGACCGTGCGGCTGATGCACTTCGCGGGTTGGAGTCGGTGCGCTTTGAGCTCACGCATGAGGAGGGCGGCACGCAGATGGGCGGAGGCTTCCTGGTTACCGCCGTGGAGGGCCAGGCGGTATTTCCTGACAGGGCAGCATTGGATGCGCACGCCGTTTCATCCACCT
>CAVOAJ010000081.1:0-7366 GCA_963693605.1 Dehalococcoidia bacterium
GGTGAAGAGGTTGAAATGGCCATACGCCTGCTGCTGGCCACAATTTTTGGTGCTGCGGTGGGCTATGAACGGGAACACGCTGAAAAGCCCGCTGGTGTCCGGACACTTACCTTGGTATCCGTGGGCGCTGCCATCTTCACCGTTGCTTCCGTCTTTGCCTTTGACGCTGATCCTGCGCGGCTGGCGGCTGGCATTGTCACGGGCATAGGCTTCATTGGCGCGGGCGCTATATTCCGCGAAGGCGTCACCGTGCGCGGCCTTACCACTGCAGCCAGCATCTGGGTCACCGCCGCCATAGGCATCGCCGTGGGTACTGGCATGTACATCCTCGCCGCCGTGGCCACCGTCCTGGTGCTGGTCATCCTGCACCTCCTGCCCAAGCCCCGGGAAGCTTAGACACAGGCACCCCCAGGCGTCGTGCGGCACGTTCCGGAGACATACCGTCCATAGGGACTGCCGGCGTCAGCAATGCGGCCGCGAACTCCTCAGCCTGTCGCTCCGCCTTCACGCGACTCACCCACTGCCACGAGTCCAGGTAAAAGCGCGCGCCGGTGTGCAGCAGGTGATGGCCAACGGCGTGGGCAACCAGCCATCGTACCCACGGCTTGGGCAGACGCATGTCCACGCCTATCACGCCGTCGAAAATGACCTCTCGCAAACGGCCCGCAAAGGGCCAGTGAACCACCTCCAGCCCCAGATGGCTTATGACGGGGCGCAGGTCCACAGGTAGCGTCAATTCCAAGGTGCGCGAGAGTTCATCGGCAGCGTGTCGGCCAATCATGACGGCATCCCTCCGCTCCGGCATATGTCAGCGACTTGCATTGTGCGGCCCAGGGGTTGGGGATGCCAGGGGGCGTTGTCAGGCAACGGCCTCCGCCTGGTGGCGGCGGAAGAAACGCTGGATGGCCACGACCGCCCAGATGGCCTCAATGACGGTGACAGGGTAGGCCTCGACCAGCCCGCTGTAGACCGACGTTGCGGCTGAGGCAAAGGCAAACGTAAGGACCATCCATTTGGATCGGGACTCGAACCAATAAGCGAGCATCATTATGGCGACGGCAATGGAGCCGAAAACAGTAAGCATATGTACCTCTTCTCTATCTAGCCCGTGCTAGTCCGTGCGCTGCTCCCACTCTGAGACCAGCATGGAGTAGACCTTGGCGTCCTGGTATCCCTTGGCAGTGGAGAGCGCTTCCCGCTGGACGCCTTCAAACGTGAACCCCAAGCGTTCCGCCACTGCCACGCTGCGGACGTTTTCACTGGCGGCGCGCAGTTGCAAGCGATGCACACTCCGCACCATGAAGGCGTACCCCAACAGCGTGCTGCACGAGCGAGTGACGATACCGTGGCCCTGCGCGGCCTCTGTGAGCCAATAGCCGACCTCTGCTCCATTGTTGGGCGCATCATAGATAAGGCCAATGGCCCCAACCGTCTCCCCGTTGTAGCGGATAAGCCACGCTTCTTCGTCGGAGGAGGCGTCCATGCCTGCGCGTTGCCGCAGCCAGCGGCGCTCATCGCCCACGGAGCGGAGGCTCTCCACCCACGGCAGCCACCGGCCAAGGTGTTCCCGGTTGGCGTCAACCAGGGCGTACATCGCATCGGCGTCAGAGAGAGTCACGGGATGGAGGGAAATTTCGTCATCAACCCTAATCATGGGCTAGCCCCGCCTGCTACGGACGTAACGAGCGAACTCCTTGACCTGCTCCCACTCCTCGTCCGTCAGGTCACCCACCTCGTAGAGGCGTGCCAGGTCCGTCTCCTGCACGGGCGTCTCGTACTCCTCCGGCGTGAGGTGGCCAGCCAGCACCAGCAGCTTACCCACCGGCACGCCCATTGCGCTTGCCAGCCGCTTCAGCGTCTCTGGCCTGGGGATAACGCCCTTGGTGAAGAGGTTGCTCAGCGTGCTGTGGGGCACACCCGCCTTCTGCGCCAAGGCAAGTTGAGTGGAGCCCCGGTCTGCAAGCCACGCCTGGATAAAAGGAGTCAGTTCACGTCCGTTGCGCTCTGTCGTCACGGCGACAACACCTATCGTTTGATTGAGTAGCGACCGCATTCTACACGCATACGCGGCGCTATTCGAGACACTAGTACGTGAAAGCGTCCACAGGTACAAAGGGCCGTTGACAGGCGTCATGTGTCGTGTTGTAGGATTGTTGTGTCGTCAACAGAACATATGGTCTGCACAGGCCATTGCAGACATAACAGGAGGGGCCATGACTGTCGTTCACGAGCTTGTCCGCTGTCCACGATGCCGGGCGCGAGGCCCAAGGGAACTTAACCGGCTACCGGAGGAGGGTCACTCCATTCTGATGTGTCCTTTCTGCAAACACACCTGGTGTGAGGACGGAAGACTGAACCCGGTCCCTCCGGTGCCTGTCGCAGCCTCAATGGCGGTTATCATGGCAAACCCAGATACACTTGACATTACCGCATTTGAGATACCCTTGTTCGAAGGGAAAGTGAATATGGGTATCCTAGACGGTTCTTGGAAACGTCTGCTCGAGGATTTGAAAGCGCATAGCAACCGTGTGCGATTTGGTGTGCGCGAAGAAGGTAATGAAATAGCAAGGAAGTTGGAAGAGTTCTTGCTTGCCGTTTAGGGCATCCCTATTTACTGATTCAGAACGCTAATAGAAAGAGCCGCCTCCCTTGCGCGGGCCGCGTGGCGCACCTATCCTGATGCCCACTTTCCCGTCAGGTAGGTGACCATGGCCATCGGCAAGCGCGTCCGGGAGCATATGCAGGACAGCTCCTGGATACGCCGTATGTTTGAGTTGGGGCTCGCTCTCAAGCAGGAGCGCGGCCCGGAAAACGTGTTTGACCTCTCCCTGGGCAACCCTGTCATGGAGCCGCCGCCCGAGTTCTACAAAGAGCTACGACGTCTGGCGAACGACTCCACGCCGGGGATGCACCGCTATATGCCCAACCCCGGTTACATGGAGACGCGGCAGGCGGTCGCTGACCAGCTTGCAAAGGAGACGGGCATCCCTTACCAGGGTGCCAACATAATGATGTCTGTGGGCGCTGGCGGCGGCATCAACGTGGCTATTCACGCGCTGGCTGACCAGGGTGACGAAATCATCATCCTGGCGCCCTACTTTGCGGAGTACATCTTCTATGCGTATAACCACTACGCTGTCCCCGTGGTGGTCTCCTGCGACAGCGCGTTCACTCCCAATCTGGCGGAACTGGAATCCAAGCTAACGCCCAAGACCAAGGCCGTCTTGCTGAATTCGCCCAACAACCCCGCTGGCGTGGTGTACGACGAGTCGTTCCTGCAAGACCTGGCATCGCTACTGGAGCGCAAGAGCGCCGAGCTTGGCACCGAGATATTCATCATCAGTGACGAGCCTTATCGCAAGCTGATATTCGATGGCGTGGAGTACCCCTTTCCACAGAAGCTCTACCAGCGCACGATTACCGTGACCTCCCACTCCAAGGATCTGGCGCTGCCGGGTGAGCGCATTGGCTACGTGGCAATCCACCCGGACTACGCTGGCGGTACGGAACTCATGGACGCGTTGGTCTTCTGCAACCGCGTACTGGGATTTGTGAACGCGCCCGCGCTCATGCAGCACGTGGTGCGCGCACTCCAGGACGTGACTGTGGACATCAGCGACTACCAGCGCAAGCGCGACTTCCTCTACGACAACCTCACGGCCATGGGCTACAAGATGGTGAAGCCCCAGGGCGCGTTCTACATGTTCCCTGAGTCGCCCATAGCGGATGAATTGAAGCTAATAGAGATGCTCCAGGAATACGGCGTGCTGGTGGTGCCGGGCCGAGGCTTTGGCATGCCTGGTTACTTCCGCATCTCCTACTGCGTGGAGCAACGGGACCTGGACGGGGCCTTAGACGGCTTCAGGGTCGTGGCAAAAGAGCTTGGGCTCACGCCCGCGTAGAGCGCAACAATCGCATTTCCAGTATCATCGCTAACCGCGTTCATATATACCTGGATGACAAGACGGAGGAGCAGCATGGCGGTGCGCACCGGAGAACAATTCCTGGCGGGCCTGCGCGATGGCCGCGAGGTGTGGCTAGAGGGTGAACGGGTGAAGGACGTCACCACCCACCCAAAGCTGGCTCGCATGGCAAAAACGCTGGCGGGCATCTATGACCTTCAGCACGACCCGAAGCTGCATGACGAGATGACGTTCAAGTCGCCGTCGTCGGGTGAGGACGTGGCGCTGTCGTACATGGTTCCGCAGTCGCATGACGACCTGGCGACCCGCAAACGCGCCTTCGAAATCGTAGCGCAACACTCCCACGGTATGCTGGGCCGCACGCCTGACTACGTGAACGTCCAGGTGACGGCGGCACGCCAGCTTGCCAGCGAGTTTGGCCAAAACGACAAGCGGCTTGGCGACAACCTCATTGCCTATCACGAGTACATCCGTGAGAACGACCTCTGTCTGACCCACGCCTTTGGCCACCCGCAGGTGAATCGGAGCGCGGCCCTCACCGAACAGCCGGACCCCTACATAGCCACGGGCATCGTAGAGGCGAACGACAAAGGGCTGATTGTGCGCGGTGCAAAGCTGCTGGCCACGCTGGCCCCCTTTGCGGATGAGTTGTTCTGCCCACCGTACCGCCCTGCGCGGCCTGACGAGCAGATCTTCTGCCTGGGCTTCTCCATCCCAGTGGCCACCCCCGGCCTCAAGTTCATCTGTCGCGAGAGTTACGACACGGGCGGGGCCGTCTATGACCACCCACTGTCAGCGCAGTATGAAGAGATGGATGCCATGGCTATTTTTGACGATGTGCTGGTGCCCTGGGACCGCGTGTTCAGCTACAACGATGTCGAAGTCCACAACAAGCTGGTGGGCGGCGTCCACATGTGGCGGGAGTACATGCAGCAGGTCATGGTAAAGGAGACTGCCAAGCTGGAGTTTATCGTGGGCGTGGCCCATGAACTGACCGAATCCATTGGAATTGGTGCCTTTGCTCACATTCAGGAGAAAATGGCAGAGCTTATCGACACCCTCGAGACGGTGCGCGCGCTCCTACGTGCCGCAGAGGCTGACGCAGGGCCGTGGAAGGGTGAGGGCGTCTGGCTAGCGGAGCAACCACTGGTGGCCATGCGCCACTGGTTCCCAGACGCGTATGACCGCGTGACGGCCATCCTTCAACAGATGTCAGCGGCGGGGCTCATGCTCACCCCAACAGAGGCTGACATGACCGGCCCCATCAAGGACGTCGTGAACAAGTACTATCAGGGTGCAAACGTGGAAGCTTACGACCGCGTGCGCCTCTTCCGCATCGTCTGGGACCTTATCGGCACGCAGTTTGGCTCCCGCTCCACGCTGTACGAGCGCTACTTCAATGGCGATATTGTCCGTCTGCGGCAGGTCCGTTACGCCACGTACGATTACACCTCGGCAAAGAAGTCCTACCAGGACTTCCTCGGCCAGATGGAATAGCCACAGTGCCAGTATCCAAAGACGACTTCCGCCAGGCGTGGGGCAAGTTCCCCACCGGCGTGAGCATCGTCACGTCCCACCTGGAAAACGGAGCCCCCTACTGCACTACCGCCAACGCAGTGTGCTCAGTGTCGCTGGAGCCGTTGCTAGTCATGCTGAGCATCACGAGGCCAGGCACGACCCACGCCAACATCCTGCGCGAAGGCCGCTTTGGGCTGAACTTCCTAGCTGAAGGCCAGTCCGCCATGGCCATTCAGTACGCCGACAACAAGGGCAATGAGATCAGGGACATCGCCGGTAAGCACCACATCACGCCCGTCGGCACCACCCTGCTGGACGATGCGCTGGCATCGATGGACTGTCGCGTGGTGCAGCAGCATGACGCCGGGGACCACACGCTGTTCATCGCTGAGGTTGAGCACCTAGAAACGCAGCCCGGCGCTCCCTTGGTTTTCCACGAAGGCCACTACACCACAGTCAACGGGGAATAACACCCACTTCCCTACCCTCACACCTACAAACGCGGTACCATATAGCTGTGCGCATTGCTGCGGAGCAGGCCGTGGGCGCGCTCAGGTACGTATATCTAAATAACCGCAGCCTCTTGTTGGCTGCTTCGTAATAGAGGGGTGGAGCCGTCATGATTCAGCGTGACATTGGCAGCGACACACAACTGAACGTCCGCATGTTTATCACCATGCTCCTACTGGGGCTGGTGTACGCGGGGTTCCTCTACTTCCTGTTCAGCCTGGGTGCTGGCGTATATCTCATGCTGATATTCGCCATCGTCATGGTGGGCATTCAGTTCTACTTCTCTGACAAGATGATTCTGGCGTCGATGCGCGCCAAGGTGGTGTCGGAGGCGGACCAACCCAAGCTGCACGACATTGTGACGCGCCTCTCGCTGATTGCGGGCATCCAGAAGCCGAAGATAGCCATCTCAGAGATGCAGGTACCAAACGCCTTTGCCGCTGGCCGCAGCACCAACAAGGCAACAGTGGCCGTGACAACGGGACTATTGGCCATACTGAGCGACCGTGAGCTTGAAGCGGTACTGGCCCATGAGATTACGCACGTCAAGAACAGAGACGTTGTGGTGATGACCATTGCCAGCTTCTTTTCTGTGGTGGCCTCCACGCTAATGAGCTTCTTCTTCTGGATGAGCCTCTTTGGGGGCATGGGCCGTAGCAGGAACAGCAGCGCGGGCAACTACATCATGGTTGCGTACATGGCCACCATTGTCGTATGGCTCATCAGCCTGTTGCTGGTGAGCGCCCTCTCTCGTTACCGCGAGTACTCGGCGGACAGGGGCGCTGCCATGATCACGGGCAACCCCAACGATTTGGTGACTGCACTGACTCGTATCAGCAGCACAGTGCAGCGCGTGCCCAAGAACGACCTCCGTAAAGCTGAAAAAATGAACGCGTTCTTCATCATCCCGGCCGTTGGCGACGGGATAGTCAATCTCTTTGCCAGTCACCCACCCGTGCTGAAGCGTATTGAGAAGCTCCAGCAGATCCAACAGAGCATGATGGGGGAATGGGCTTCTTAGGCGGGCTGTTCAAGCGCCAGTCCCCAGAGCCGCCCTCGTTCTCGGCGGCAATGCAGGCGCTGTCCGGCGCAACCCCACGACTCAAAGACCTAGAGACATTGTCCACCGGCGTGGCAGGCGTCCTCATCCGTGACGACGGCTGGGGCGGCAGCGAACCGCTGGTCGCTATCGACAGAGTCCTCCGTGCCTATGCCCCCGCGCAAGAAGCCAAGACGCGCCTTGAGACGGATGAACTCGGCTATCACTGGGTCACCGTCCACCATGAGTGGTTTGACGGCCTGACAGCGGGCGTCCGCGTGGTGGGTGAGGCCTTCCTCAAGCAGGACTACGGTGAGCGGATAGTGGCGGCGGTCTTCCCCTTCACATGGAAGGAGAAAAAGGTCTACCTGATCTA
>CAVOAJ010000082.1:0-7344 GCA_963693605.1 Dehalococcoidia bacterium
GGAGCTGGCGGAAGAGGACAAGGTAACGGTGGGACGCGCTCGCCGCATCCAGCGGTTCCTCTCCCAGCCCTTCTTCGTGGCGGAGCAGTTCACGGGCCGTGAGGGCCGGTACGTGCCCACCACTGAGACCGTGCGCGGCTTCAAGGAAATCCTGGAAGGTAAGCACGACCACATTTCTGAGCAGGACTTCTACATGGCCGGCACCATTGATGAGGTGGTTGAGCGAGCCAGCACTCGGGAGGGCGCCGGGACCTCGGCGTAAAAAGCTCCATGGCAACCATGCATTTGGAAATTGTCACGGGTGAGCGTCTCCTGTATGAGGGAGACGTGGATATGGTGGTTGCCCCAGGCAGTGAGGGTGAGATGACCTTGTTGCCTCACCACGCAGCGCTGATGACCATGCTCCTACCCGGTGAATTGCGGTACGGCGCTGAGGGACAGGAAAACTTTCTGGTCATCACCGGCGGCTTCATGCAGGTGACGGATGACACGGTAACCGTCCTGGCGAACGCGGCTGAGCATGTGAAAGAGATAGATGAAGCCCGCGCTCAGGAGGCAGTCCAGCGCGCTCAAGAGCGTCTTGCCCAACGCGGTGATGACGTTGATCTAGAGCGGGCCTTGCACTCACTGCGCCGCGCCCAGATACGGTTGGAGATTACCAGGCGTCGCCGCCGCCGTGGCGCGGGCGCTCCAGAGCGAGAGGCAAGCTCTCCGTAGGATTGACCTAGGTATGTAAAAAGGCCCCCGGTGCAACACACCGAGGGCCTTTTCTTTATGCGTTGAGGGGCCTGTGAGGTTCTTAGGGCACGTCTGGCGGTGTTAGGTAATACGTCAGGGACTGGAAGGCCAGGACGGGGTCTATGTTGCGTATACGCACGCCTGGAGGCACCTGCGTGGCCACGGGAGCGTAGTTCAGGATGGACTTGATGCCTGCTGACACCAGAGCATCGATAACTTCCTGAGCATGGGCGGAAGGCACGGCAACAATGACTATTTGCACGCGTTCTTTGGCCAGGCCACCGGCTAAGTCTGATGTGGGTTGGATGGTTAACCCACCCACCGTCTGGCCAACCACGTTTGAGTCGGCGTCAAAGCAGGCCACCACCCGGAAGCCTTCGGGTTGGAAGCCGGGGTAGCTGATAACGGCCCGGCCAAGTCGTCCCACGCCCACCAGCGCCACATTCCACGTACGGTCCAGACCCAGGATATGCCGGAGCTGCTCTATCAGGTTCGGGATGTTGTAGCCCCTGCCTTGCTTCCCAAAACGGCCAAAGTAGCTCAGGTCCTTGCGGATTTGGGCAGGAGTGACTTGGAGAAGCTCACCAAGCTGCTGAGAACTGACCACCTCCGTGCCGCCTTGCAGGAGTTGCGTCAGTGAGCGCAGGTATCTGGGGAGCCGCTCAACTACAACCTCGGGTACATCCAAGCGGACACCTGATTACAGTGGAATGGGATAACTGCGCATGCGTGGATGCCGGTTGAACAATGCATGCTGAACTATGGCGATAGTAAAACATTGCACAATCTTGGTCAACGTAGTGATTTGCTTGATTTACGGACAGGCGCTGGTGGGTATGCGACAGGCCCCCTGGTATAGTGGCGGCGTAACCTAAGTACGTTGGGGCTCTCAGTCATGCAAGTGGGCGCCTGCCGTCTCACGTTTCGCCTTCATGGCAATGACTCGCTTAAGGGCAAGCGCCAGGTAGCGCATTCGCTCCTTCCCAAGCTGCGCCAGCGCTTCAACGTGACTGCTGCTGAGGTGGACGCCCAGGATGAACATCAACGGTTGGTGGTGGGCATCGCATGCGTCAGCAATGGCGCCCGACACGTCAATGAGGTGCTGGACAACGTCATCAGCTACATTGAAGGGATGCATATTGACGCTGAGCTTGTGGACGTTGACCGCGAGACCTTCAACGGGGTCTGAGTTGCACCTTTGCGGCTGTGGTAAAGAAGACCGTCCATGGACATAGCGCCTATTTACCGTGAGTTGGGGAGCGCATCGTGGTACCGCGGACAGGTGGTCCATGTGCAAGAGGTGCCGCCCAGAGCCGCCAGCTACGCTGAGCTTCAGCATCACCTGCACCCAGGGCTTGAAGATTTACTCGCTGACCGTGGGTTATCGCCGCTCTATACCCACCAGGTCCAGGCAATTGAAGCAGCGTTGGCTGGTCAGGACGTTGCGGTGGTGACGCCCGCTGCCAGCGGCAAGAGCCTCTGTTACAACGTCCCGGTGGTGCAGGCGCTGCTGACCGAACCCGCCAGTAGAGCGCTCTACTTGTTTCCCACTAAGGCGCTGGCCCAAGATCAGCTCCGGGCGCTGCGAGAAATTGTTCCGGAATCCCTGGCGCGCCGCATAGGCGTATTCGACGGTGACACGCCTCAGGAGGACCGCCCGGCCCTTCGCCGTAATGCTCGGGCAGTGATAACCAACCCTGACATGCTGCATTTTGGAATGCTGCCCAACCATCGGTCGTGGGCGCGGTTCCTGGCGGGACTCCGCTACATTGTGGTGGATGAGGCCCACGTTTACCGGGGCGTGTTTGGTTCTCACGTGGCCAATGTGTTGCGGCGTCTCTACAGGCTATGCCGCCGCTATGGCAGCACGCCCCAGTTCATCTGCTGCTCCGCCACCATCGCCAACCCCGTTGAGTTCTTTGAAAAGCTCATTGCACGACCGGTGACGGTGGTGGACAACGACGGCTCACCCTTTGGCGGGAAGTCCTTTGCCTTCTGGAACCCTCCTCTGCGGGATGATGACTCCGATACCCGCGAGAGCCCCATCCGGCAGACGACGCTACTTTTGGACATGCTCATGCGGCGAGACGTGAGGACCCTGGCCTTTGTGCGGACGCGCCGACAAGCCGAGTTGGTCTACATATCTGTACGAGACCGCCTTCAAGTAGACGCAGCCTCCTTAGCCAAGCGACTCCGGCCCTACCGAGCGAGCTACCTGATGGAAGACCGCCGTGAGGTGGAACAGGGGCTCGTGAATGGAGATCTGCTCGCGGTGGTGGCGACAAACGCGCTGGAGTTGGGTGTAGATATCGGCGATTTGGACGCCACCATCCTCACGGGCTATCCGGGGAGCATCGCCAGCACGTGGCAGCAGGCGGGCCGCAGCGGACGCCGCGGCAGTGAATCGCTCAGTGTCTTGGTGGGGCAGGACAACCCCTTGGACCAGTACCTCATGCGGCACCCTGACTTCTTCTTTGGCAGGCCTCATGAGCATGCGCGAATTCGTCCAGAGAACCCCTATGTGGCGGGGCCGCATTTGCAGTGCGCTGCGTATGAAATGCCCCTTGGTGGGCGAGACTCCGCTCTCTTTGGTGATGGCTTCATGGAGCAGGTGGAGGCCATGGAGGCGGAGGGTGTGCTCCATCAGAGGGCGGGACGTTGGCACCTGTCGCCGTCGGTGGAATACCCGGCGCAGAACGTCAACATCCGCTCTGCTTTCAGCGGCCAGTTCATGGCAGTGGAGATGGGGTCTGGCAGGCTATTGGAGCGCGTTGATGAGGGCGCGGCCTTGAATCAACTCCACGTTGGCGCGGTGTACCTGCACCAGGGTGAGGCGTACATGGTGGACGCACTGGACCTGGACTCAAAGACGGCCTCCATGAAGGCCACGGACGTGCCGTATTACACAGAGTCCCGTGAACTGACGGACATCCGCGTATTGAAGTCTCAGCAGTCCAAGCAGCTTGGCGGCGTGACGGTCCACATGGGTGAAGTGGAGGTCTCCAAGGCGGTGGTGGGCTACCGTAAGCGTGCGCTCTATTCCGATGAGAATCTTGGTGATGAGCCGCTGGATTTGCCAATACGCCCGTTCCGCACCGTGGCGCTGTGGTTTGATATTCCTGCGCCGTCATTGGAGCATGTGTTGAAGGAGCGGCTGGACCTGGCTGGCGGCTTGCATGCCATGGAGCACGCGGCCATCGGCATCCTGCCCCTGTTTGCGATCTGTGACCGTAACGACATTGGCGGTGTGTCCACGGCCCTGCACCCGGATACCGGCGGCCCTGTGGTGTTCATTTACGACGGCCACCCCGGCGGCGTTGGCATTGCGGAGCACGGCTACGATGTTATCGAGGAGCTATGGGAAGCCACGCTCCAGGCCATTGCTGAGTGCCAGTGTGAGTCTGGCTGCCCAAGCTGCATCCAGTCACCCAAGTGCGGCAACAACAACCAACCGTTGGACAAAGAGGTGGCCGCCCAGTTCTTGCGAGACCTCCTGCAAGGAGCGCGCCCGTGACCACCCGCAACCCTACCGCAGCCTACATCTACGCCGACACCATGTCCCAGCATGTGCTGCGGGAGGATCACCCGCTGCGGCCCGTGCGCTTGCGCTATACCTACGAGCTTTTGGAGGCGTTCGGTGCTTTCAATGGCAAAACGTCGCTACTCGTGGAACCAAGATTCGCCACGGTAGATGAGCTGCTGACAACCCACACGCCTGGCTATGTGGACGCGGTGAAGCGCTACAGCGACGGCGGCTCCATTCAGGACGGCGCTCAGTACGGCTTTACGGCCCAGGGTGACAACCCCGTCTTCCCTGGCATGTATGAAGCGGCCTTGCTCTCCACCGGAGCGTCGGTTCAGGCGGCGGAGATGGTGGCGGACGGAACGGTCCGCGTCGCCTTCAACCCGTCTGGTGGGTTGCATCACGCCATGGCGGGCCACGCCTCCGGCTTCTGCGTTTTCAATGACCCCGCCGTGGCCATCAACGCGCTGCGCCGTCGTGGACTGCGAGTGGTCTACGTGGACATAGACGCGCACCACGGTGACGGCGTGCAGGCCGCCTTCTACGGCGATGACGATGTGATGACTATCTCCCTCCACGAGAGTGGTCGCTATCTGTTCCCTGGCACGGGTGAGGTGGATGAGGTTGGCACAGGCAAGGGGAGGGGATACTCCGTCAACGTCCCGCTCTTTCCGTACACGGATGATGACGTGTTCCTGGAAGCTTTCGACGCCGTGGTGCCGCCCTTGATAGACGCATTCAAGCCTGACGTGCTGGCCACGCAGCTTGGCATCGACACCTACATGACGGACCCACTTACGCACCTTGCGCTCTCCACCACCGGCTACGTGGCCCTGGTGCGGCGCTTTAGCGATATGGGCTATCCATGGCTGGCCTTCGGCGGTGGTGGTTACGATGTTGATGCCGTCGCGCGGGGCTGGGCGCTGGCGTACGGTGAGATGGTGGGTCGCCAGTGGCCGGACAGCATACCGGAGAGCGTGAGGCACAACCTTACAAGAGACGTAATGCGAGACGCCGCCCCTGCGCCCGTGGACCCGGAACTGCGCACGCGCACCCAGGCCTTTGCCAAGACTGCGGTTGACGCCATCAAGCAAGGCATCTTCCCTCTCCACGGCATCAAGAGTTAGGGCTGTCCCTGCCTCTTGGCTTGCGGCCTTTAAACCCTGTTATCATGCGGTCAGCCCCCTAGGAGCGTGACCTTGAGAGTTGTCCTAAGCGTCTCTGACAAGACCGGAATTGAAGAGTTTGGCAAAGCGCTGCACCAGGCAGGCGCGGAGTTGGTGAGCACCGGCGGCACCTTCAGCGCGCTGAACGCCGCCAACGTCCCCGTACGACAGGTGTCTGACGTGACCGGCTTCCCTGAAGTGCTGGACGGCAGGGTGAAGACGCTGCATCCGGTCATCCACGCTGGTCTGCTGGCGCGGCGTGACGTGCCGGCGCACCTGGACTCCCTCAAGGAACACGGCATTGAGCCCATAGACCTTGTCTGCGTCAACCTCTACCCCTTCGTGCAGACAATATCCAAGGCTGGCGTGACTTTGGGCGAGGCATTGGAGAACATAGACATTGGCGGCCCCACGTTGTTGCGCGCGGCTGCCAAGAACTTCCCGTCGGTCATAGTCGTCGTGGACCCTAGCGACTACGGTTGGGTGGCCGAACGGCTCCAGGCAAAGAAGCCTGTTGAGCTAGCGGAGCGACAAGAGCTTGCGCGGAAGGCCTTTGCCCACGTCTCCACCTACGATTCCGCTATAGCCCGCTACCTGACTGCGGACAACGATGCCAGCTTTCCGGCAGAACTCCCCGTGGGTTTCCGCAAACTCATGGACCTGCGCTATGGAGAGAACCCTCACCAGCAGGCAGCTTTCTATGCCCCTGTCCTGGGTGCAAGCAGCGTGGGTGCGGCCAAACAACTCCACGGCAAGGAACTCTCCTACAACAACATTCTCGACGCTGACGCCGCATGGCAGTCCGCCGTCTCCTTTGATGAGCAGGCGGTGGCGGTGGTGAAGCACACCAACACCTGTGGCCTTGCGGTACATGAAGACCAGGTTGAGGCGTACAAGCGCGCCCTTGCTGGCGACCCTGTCTCGGCCTTTGGCGGCATCGTCGCCTGTAACCGGCCCGTGACAGCCGCCATGGCTGAGGCCATGAAGGATGTCTTTTACGAGATTGTCATGGCGCCAGGCTATGAACCCGCCGCGCTGGAGACGCTTCAGAAAAAGAAGAACCTGCGTATCTTGGAGATGCCGGACACTGACAGGGCTGACGGCTCCGGCCTGGAGTTGCGGCAGGTCCGTGGCGGCATGCTGGTGCAGACTGAAGACTTCACTGACGATATCTCGGCGGGCATTGAGACCGTCGGCAAGCGTGGACCCACTGAGGCTGAGCTACGTGACCTAGCCTTTGCGTGGCGGGCCGTGCGGCATATCAAGTCCAACGCCATCGTCTTCGTGAAAGACAGAGCCATCGTTGGCATGGGCGCAGGCCAGCCCAATCGTGTGATCAGCGTGCGGTTAGCTGCGGCTGCCGCCGGAGACAAGGCCAAGGGCGCGGTCATGGCCTCAGATGCATTCTTCCCATTCCCTGATGGTGTAGAGGCGGCCGGTGCTGCCGGGATCACAGCGGTAGTCCAGCCCGGAGGCTCTATCCGTGACCAAGAAGTCATTGACGCTGCGGACGCCGCAGACATGGCCATGGTCGTAACCGGCACCCGCCACTTCAAGCATTAGGCGCCGGGGACGCATGGCTGACGTACCTTCCATTACTGTTTTAGACAAGCTGCTGCTTGGCTTGCCGTCCCCAGCCCGTTCCATGGCTGAGCGGATATACCGCGTTATCGTGATGGATTCCAGCCTTCACTTGCCGGAGGAGATGCGTCAGTGGGCCGCTGACCAGTTTGGTTCAGCGGAGACTGCGGAGTCCCAGCGGGTGGTCCGCGTGCTGAACAACATCACCGGTGAGGGCGCGCTCTTCAACTCCCTGCGGGCCTTACGGCCTATGCGTCGCCAAGGTAGTGATGCTTACGTTCCTGCTGAAGAAGCCTATGACCCCTTCAACAAGCCCCTCCAACTAACGCCTGAGGA
>CAVOAJ010000083.1:0-7334 GCA_963693605.1 Dehalococcoidia bacterium
ACTGTGGCCACGCCCTCGTCCGTGAGCCTCTTTGCCACGGCTGTCAGGTATTCCCGCGCGCCGCTCTCAATGCTTTCGTACATGCTGGCATAGTCCACGGGGCCGTCAGCCACCAGTCCAAATCCAAGGTTGGCAAGAGACATTGCTCGTACCAAATGGATAGGCAATCCCAGCGCATTTGCCAGCACTACCACCAGTGGCAGCGATGCCTCTGCAAGGTCTGACCCGTCCAAGCTCGCGACAATGGACTCTATCCCACTGGGGTGTCCTTCCCCGGAATCACTGCCTCTGATGACTAGCACAGGGTGACTGCTCTGGCGCACCACCTTGTCCGTCACACTGCCTAAAACCCACCGGCTGACGCCAGAGCGTCCATGGGTGGCTATGGCCAAGAGCGTATTGGGAACAGCTTCTGCTTTGGCAAGAATAGTCTCCGCCGGATGGCCTGCCGCCACCTCAGTGGTGACGGAGATGCCTTCGCCTTTCAGCGTGGCTGCCTCTTTACCCAGGGTCTGTCGGGCCTCCTGCTCTAGCTCCAGCCCTATAGCCTCCGCTTGCCCCACCGTTGGGTAGGCTGAGCTGGGCGGAGCAATATCATCTCCTGTGGACATGGGGGTGATATCGCGCAAAATAGTCTCCGTGGTCGGCACCACGGACAGCAACGCTACGGGGATGCCCAGTTTTTCAGCAAACCATTTGGCGTACGGAACAACCGATGCCGCCACCGGAGAACCGTCCAAGGGGACCAATATTCGCTCAAATATTTTGTCACTCCCTCTGAAGATACCTTTTGATTTCTGTGTCAGCCTGCAGTCTACGCTCCGCCCGTAAGCTCCTGATACGCCATATCCGTTTTGGAGGCCATGATGAAGTCGTTGCGGTGCATATCAAATATCTTATGCGTCCACCACGCCACCTTCACCAACCCCCACTCTGTGACAATGCGCGGGTGGTGCTGTTCCTCCTCCGCCATGTCGCCAACAGCCGTCGTGAATTTGGCCGCCACTACAAAGTCCTTGAGCTTGTAGCTACGCTCCAGCTTGCGGATGCCGCCTTCCACTGTAATCTGCCACTCCGGCACCAGCGGGTGCATAATGGCTATCTCTTCATTGGTCACGTGAGGCGCTTTGGCATCACACGCCACACACCGCTCGCCGCGCAACTCCTGCACCTGGGTCATCGCGCACACTCCTCATGGGCCTGCTGCCGGTAGCATACCTGAGCAGCCACGTAAGATATAGCCCGTTTACAGAGCGACATCCCACTCGTGAAAGGAACGCGGTGGGTGTGCTATCGTTGAGCACAGAGAAACGTCACTCCAACTCGTCTTTATAGAGCCCTCAGACGAACTGAGAATTAAACCTACATGACCACTGACGACAACGATTCAAAACCCAAGCAAGCCTCGAAAAAAGAGGCGCAGCCCTCTTTTGAGGATGCGTTCACGCAACTCAGAGAGACCGTCTCTGCCCTGGAGGCGGGCGGACTGACGCTGGATGCGGCCACGAAGCTCTTTGACAAGGGCATGCGGCTGGCCAAGGCGTGCAATGAACTGCTCACGGCTGCGGAGTTGAAGATTACGCGGCTCCAACGCAGCTTTGGTGAGCAGATGGCCATGATTAACGATGAACCGCCGTTACCCAGCTACGAACCCGATGATGAGGGCGACGCCTGATGCTACGGGGTGACTTCCACATGCACACGCACTTCTCCGGTGACTGCATGGTAGACCCGGCGGACCTTGTGCAGCGCTGCATTGACGTGGGGCTCAACTGCATAGCCGTGACGGACCACAATAGCCTGGGAGGCGCATTGGCGGTCAAAGCCATCGCACCGTTCATGGTCATCACCGGTGAGGAGGTCCGCAGCACGGAGGGTGAGATTACCGCGCTGTTCATCACAGAAGAGATACCCAAAGGGCTAACGCCCATGGAAACGGTGAAGCGCATCAGAGACCAAGGGGGCCTTGTATCCATTCCTCACCCCCATGACCCCTTCCGCAGTTCTCCTCTTACCACTCATGGCATTGAGGAAGTGATACCTCACGCAGACATTGTGGAGGCCTTCAACGCACGGGTCACGCTTGCCCGTCACAACTCCAGGGGCCGCCAGATAGCCAAGGAGCACCACCTACTTGCAACCGCCGTCAGTGACGCCCACACCCTTGGTGAGTTGGGCCGCTGCTATACAGAGCTACCAGAGTTTGACGGCACACCGGAGGGATTCAAGGCAGCGCTGGCTGAGGCACACTTGGTGGAGCGGGCCGCCAACCCGCTGGTTCACGTGTACTCCACCATCAACAAGCTCAGGCGCAAGTTCTTTCGAACGCCATGACTCTACGACTAGGCTGGTTCTCCACGGCCCGAGGCTCCGGCTCACGAGGCATGCTCACTGAAGTGCTAAGCGCCATCGACAATGGCGATTTGGACGCACGCATCGAGTTTGTGTTCAGCAACCGTGAACGCGGTGAAGGCGACGGCAGCGACGCCTACTTCGACCTAGTGGAAAGCAGGGGCATACCGCTGGTGACGCACTCCAGCCGCGCATTCCGCGAGGCCCACGGCGGCGATTTTGGAAGCAACCGCGCCGTCTACGATGAAGAGGTGCGCCAGCTACTGTCGCCATACCAGCCTGACTTCTCCGTGCTGGCAGGTTACATGCTCATCTGGAGCCCCGTGCTCTGCCAGGCGTTCACCGCCATCAACCTGCACCCCGCCCTGCCGGACGGCCCCATAGGCATGTGGCAGGAGGTGGTCTGGCAACTCATTGATGATTGGTCGTTGGAGAGCGGCGTCAGCGTCTTCCTGGTAACTGAGGAGTTGGATCGCGGCCCCTCCATCGCCTACACGCGGTTCCCCATGAGGGGCTGGCGCTTTGACGACCTCTGGATGCGTCTGGACAGCCGTACCTCCACCGATATCAAAGCTGCTGAGGGTGAGGACCATCCGCTGTTCAAGGCCCTCCGCCATGAGGAGATGCAGCGAGAGCCGCACCTACTGCTGGAAACGTTGAAGGTGCTGGCCAGGGGTGATATTTCAGTCGAAGGCCACACCGTAGTCGATGCAAACGGAGCCTCCGCTGCGCCTCTGGACCTCACCAAGCAGGTGGAGGCGCTGCTAGGGCCAAGTGACATGCCCCCGGTAAAACCGCGATGATCATCGGCGTGTCCGAGGAAACCAAAAATGAAAGGCAACCTGCATGATTAAAGCAGTCCTTTTTGATATGGACGGCGTGCTGGTAGACAGCTTTGAAGCGTGGCTGGCGCTGCTGAACGCCACTGCCCAGCACTTTGAGCAGCCACCAGTGACCAGGGAAGGGTTCCTGGCGGTGTACGGACAGTCCACGGAGAAAGACGTTGAGGCGTTCTTCCCTGACCAGACCGCCCAGGAGATAGACGGGTACTATGAGGTCCATTTCCATGAGCACGCCAGCCACGTGGTGGCTATGCCAGGCGCCCTGCCTTTACTGGAGGCTGTAAAGGCCAAGGGACTCCGTACAGCGGTGGTCACCAACACGGCTGGCGTACTGGCGCGGAACATCCTTCAGAGCCTTGGTCTGGTTACCGAACACGTTCTTGGCGGCGACGAAGTCCCCCACGCCAAGCCCGCGCCGGACATTGTGTTTCGCGCCTGCGAGCTATTGGGCGTATCGCCATCTGAGGCAATCGTCGTTGGCGACTCTGCGTACGACATAGGGGCTGCCGCCGCTGCGGGCGCACGTTCCGTTGGCGTTAACGGCATCACCGGTGACGACACCCTCGCCTCACTGGCAGAGTTGCCCGCGCTGCTGGACAGCATCAAGAACTAATCTAACTTTAAGCAGCATAAAAAAGCGGCCCTTCTAGGGCCGTTCTTCGTGTCTGTCAAATCTGGATCTGGGCTTGCTACGCAGTCTTGGGCTGGTCCTCACCCGGCTGTACCACCTGTCCGGATGCTGTAAGTAAGAGAGGAGTGGACAGCCCGCCGGAGGCGTCCGCGTCTATGACGCAGCGCTGGACTTGTGGAAGAGATGGAAGCTCATACATCACGTCCAACAGTCGCTCTTCAATGATGGTCCGGAGCGCTCGTGCGCCAGTCTTACGCTGCATGGCCTCTTCAGCCGTGGCCTCCAAAGCAGCTGGGGTGAAGTGCAACTCCACGTTATCCAGGGCCAGGAGGTGCTGGTACTGCTTAATCACCGCGTTTTTAGGCTCAGTGAGCACCTTGCCCATGGCCTCTTTGTCCAAGCCGTGCAGGCCCACCACCATGGGCATGCGGCCAATGAACTCTGGGATGAACCCGTATTCCAAGAGGTCACTGGAAGTAACTTGGCTTCGGATGTCGTCGTCACCCATCGTCTCGCCGGTGTCGGCGCGAAACCCTATCCGGTGACGCCCTTTCACAATCCGGCTGGCCACTATCTTCTCCAGCCCCTCAAAGGCACCGCCGCAGAAAAAGAGAATGCCATCGGTTTTTATCTGGAGGAATTCCTGATGGGGGTGCTTCCTACCGCCCTGAGGCGGAACATTGGCCACGCACCCTTCAATGACCTTGAGTAGGGCCTGCTGAACACCTTCACCAGAGACGTCCCGCGTAATAGAAGGGTTGGCCCCCTTGCGGGATATTTTGTCTATCTCATCAATGTAGATGATGCCGTGCTCAGCCTTGGCAATATCGTAATCGGCGGCCTGGATAAGGCGCAGGAGGATATTCTCAACATCCTCCCCAACGTAACCCGCCTCTGTCAGTGACGTAGCGTCTGCAATGGCGAAAGGCACGTCCAGAATACGGGCCATGGTCTGCGCCAGCAGCGTTTTGCCGGAGCCCGTTGGCCCCACAAGCAGAATGTTGCTCTTCTGAAGTTCAACGTCCCCTTCAACGGAATTGGACCACGTGCGCTTGTAGTGGTTGTACACCGCCACGCTCAGCACACGCTTGGCCCGTTCTTGGCCAATCACGTACTCGTTCAGGCGGTCGAATATTTCCCGGGGAGGTAGGCTGCGAGGCTTAACGGCGGGTTGCCCTGCGGTGACAGCCTCAGTCTCTTCCGTGACAATCTGCTGGCATAGGCGGACGCATTCATCGCAAATAAAAACCCGGCCCGGACCCGCAATAAGCCGTTTGACCTCTGCCTGTGCCTTCCCACAGAAGGAACAGGTATAGTCATTGCGGCTTGTGCTTTTGCTGGTACCGTTAGGGGGCATACTTCGGTCAGCTCCTATTTAGATGCCCCGTCTTTGGAAGCTTTACCTTTGGCAATGGAAGCGTCGTTAGCCTTGGCGGCTCCAGAGCCAACAGGGGTACCAAGCACCTCGTCTACCAGCCCGTACTCCTTTGCCTGCTCCGCGCTCATGTAGAAGTCTCGGTCAGAGTCATGAACAATGCGCTCATAGGTCTGGCCGGTGTGTTCTGCCATAATCGTGCGTATCTTGTCCTGGACGCGGAGTATCTCTCTCGCGGTAATCTCAATGTCAGAGGCTTGACCCGTCGCGCCGCCCATGGCCTGGTGCATGTGGACAGTGGAGTTGCCAAGCGTGTAACGCTTACCAGGCGCGCCGGCGCAGAGCAGCACTGTGGCCATGCTGGCCGCCATCCCAACACAGATGGTTGAGACGTCAGGCTTAATGAGTTGCATGGTGTCATAGACAGCCAGGCCGGAAGTGATGACACCGCCGGGGCTGTTGACGTACAGGCTGATGTCCTTGTCTGGGTCTTCCCTTTCAAGGTACAGGAGCTGGGCAATGATGAGGTTGGCCACCTGATCATTGATGGGTGAACCAAGGAAGATGATCCGCTCTTTCAACAGAAGCGAATATATGTCAAAAGCCCGCTCGCCTCGGGCACCGCTTTCAATAACCATCGGGATGACATTCATCGCCCGCTCTACTGGTCCTTGCATCTCACTCTCCTCCGTTGGCTTCTTCTTCAATAACCTAGGCCACTTATGACTTGGGTTTTGCTTTCTTGGTTGGTGTCTTTGTCGGCTTTTTGGCCTCTGCCTTAACTGCCGTTCCTTTAGCTGGAGCCGTCTTGGTCTTGGGTTCTGACTTCTGCCCTGCTATCTCCGTCAGGTGCTCAATCGCTTTGCGGTTCAGAATGGACCGCCGTAGTGAGTCCTGGTTTTCCGCAGCCTCAAACATCTTGCGGACCTGGTCAGCCTCCTGGCCCGCCCCGGCCGCCATGGTCT
The DNA here is from genome assembly GCA_963693605.1 of Dehalococcoidia bacterium. Lineage (GTDB taxonomy): Bacteria > Chloroflexota > Dehalococcoidia > Lucifugimonadales > Australimonadaceae > JAQBVZ01. The sequence goes on from CAVOAJ010000083.1 coordinate 6,166, forward strand.
CTATTTCCTGGTCAACGTCTTCATCTGAGGCCTCAATTTTGGCTTCCGTGGCAATTTCACGGAGGACCACAGCCCGCTTAATCCGAGTCTCCGCTTCAGTGCGCAGCTCCTCTTGAACCTCTTCGTCACTCTTGCCAGACCATTGGATTTGACGCTGGTACTGTTCCACCGTCATGCGGCCGCTCTTTGTGGCCTCCTGGTGGTCCTCAAACATGTGCTCCGCTTCATGGTTGACCAGCAGCGGGGACAGTTCCAGCGTAGCCTTCTCAAGCACCGCCTGCAACGTCTCATCCTGGTAGCGCTCAGTGATGCCTCGTTCTTGGTCGCTGAGCAAGTCCTGTCGAACCCGTTCCTTCAGGGCATCAAGCGTCTCAAATCCCTCTCCCACACCCTTGGCGAACTCATCGTCAAGAGGAGACGGTACCTTGCGCTTTATCTCATGTACGGTCACCTTGAATTTACAGGCCTTGCCTGCCAATTCCGACGTCTGGTAGTCCTCAGGGACCTGAATGGTGAATTCAGCCTCTTTGTCCTGCTTTAGGCCTACTATCTCCTCCACAAAACCAGGGACAGGCACGCGTGAATTCTCCCTGGGGACAAAGTCCACGTGCTCATTTTTCACAAATTCTTCACCGTCGGCCCAACCCTGAACACTGATATTCAGCAGGTCTTCATAGGCAACGGGACCTTCCACTGGCTCCCAAGCTGCCAGGTCCGTCTGCAGTCTCTCAAGGAACTCATCCACCTGCTTACCAGTGACCCGTGGGCGGTCTTTGGCCACGCGGACAGCTTTATAGTCTCCCAGGTCCACCTTTGGGACCAGCGGGACGATAGCTGATATTGTCACGGGGTCAAGGCCTTCAATCGTAACTGAAGGGACACCGGCCATCTCCACAGACGCCTCTTGAACGGCCTGGCTGGTGATGTCCGGAATCATCAAATCCAACGCCTCTTGCAGCAGATAGTCATGGCCCATCATCTGCTCAAAGACGTGGCGGGGTACTTTACCTTTACGGAACCCCGGAATCTTCAACCGCTGGGAAGCCTGCCTATGAGCCCTTTCCAGATAGGGTTCTACGTCGGCTGGCTCTAGTTCAATATGAAGCTGGACTTCGCGTTGTGGACGATCTTCGGTAGTGACTTTCACGTTTCCTACTCTGGGCGGGGCT
>CAVOAJ010000084.1:0-7166 GCA_963693605.1 Dehalococcoidia bacterium
CTGGAAGTGGTGCGTGATATTGTGGCCGTCGTGTTGGGGAGTGTGGCCTATGAGATAAAAGGCTCCGAGACCAATGAAGATCAGGCGATTGTTGAAGTGCAGTTTGTGATCCCTGATTTCGATTCGGTTGCCTCGCTCCTACCTGTAAGATATGGAATCAATGTTTGAGGACTCCTTCGTCTATGGGGGCGATGAACCAGACCCTGCATTGATTTTGGCATTGGCGGAGGAGTTTCTGGAATGGTTGAAGACCACGCTTGGGGACCCGTCTCTGCCCACCACAACTGAGGATATTTCTGCACACCTCCAGTATATAGACGAGCAGTGGCTCTTGGACTTGGAGCGCACTATGAAGACCTTTGGTGAATAGGAAGGTCTCTAAGTTGGCCTGTTGCTTTGAGCCGAGAACGTTACTGGCTAAGCCGTGTTCCCCCTACAAGTTCCGCTCACCCAGACCCATGTTGCCGTAGATCTCATTGATGTGTGCTTTCACGTCATCTGGGGTGTCGTCGTCCTTGGGAACGATTGCCCAGCCAACCTTCTGTCGCGCGTAGTCTGCCATGATCTGGTCCTGGCCTGACGTGCCACCGCTGACGCCAAACGCGCCCACCATCTCATTCTCCACGAACACCGGCATGCAGCCGCCGGAGGCCACAATCTTGCCGTTGGTGAAGACAGACGCGTTCATCATCATCTGCGGATTGCGCTCCTTGAACCACTGCTGGATGACCAGACCATCGGGGAATCGAGGGCTCATGGACCGGAACGCCGCCACGGTGTACGCCTTGGCATAGGCTATCTCCGCCGTGATGAAGCCGGCGTCGTCCATACGCTCAATGCAGATGAGGCTGCCTTCAGCGGTGACGACAGCTATCGAGACTGGCACGCGCATCTCCGTGGCCTTCTCCTCGACTGCCTTGATGAACTCCCTGCACTCCGCCACTTTCAGCTTTCCCATGTTGATAGCTCCTGAGGTGTGATTGCGCCGTATGGCGAGGCCCTGTATGCGACTGTGTTATCTGACGAGGCATTCTACCGGAACGGCGGGCGTAAGGGGTGCGTAGGGCGGTTACGCTAAACGCAACGGCTACGCTAGGCTGACCCCGCTAACTGCAACATGAGAAGGTCCATGGCTGAGACGCACATCCCCACGCAAGAAAACGCTGCGCCACGACTGGGTATGCCCGCGCTGTTTGGGCGGCTTGAACGGCTGGTGTGGAATATAGCTGCAGAGCCCGGCGACAGTGACGAGACGCGACTCCAAAAGGCTACCTTTCTGGCGGCGATGAGCCTGGTGGCGACCGCCGCCATTCTCTGGGGCGTCATCTACCTGATCTTTGGTGCCGTGGTGGCTGCGGCCATTCCGTTGTCATACACGGCAGTTTTTTTCTTGAGCTTGGGGATTATTAAACTGTTCCCATCCTATGCTGCTTTCCGCACGTTCCAGCTTTTCATTATGCTGTTGCTCCCCTTTCTGCTCATGCTTGCGTTGGGCGGATTTGTCACCTCCAGCGCGGTGATCACATGGTCTTTGCTCACGCCCCTGGCGGCGGTGCTTTTCACTGGACGACGTCAGGGACTGCTTTGGTTTGCCGCGTTCATTGCGCTGTTGGTGTTGGGTGTGGTCCTGGAGCCTGTGGTGCAGAAGGAGAGCGACATCCCGCTTGTGGTCCGGAATATCTTCTTTGCCATGAACCTGGGAACTCCTTCGCTGACGGCCATAGGGCTCGTGCTGTACTTTTTCTCCCAGAGGAACGCGGCATTGGCGGCGCTACTGGAGGAACAGGCCAAGTCAGAGCAACTGCTCCTGAACGTGCTGCCGAAGGAGATTGCGGAGCAACTTAAGAACGGTCAGTCCATGGTGGCGGAGGACTTTGAAGCGGTCAGCGTGCTCTTTGCTGACATTGTTGGCTCAACTGGACTGGCCCTAGAATTGCCGCCTCAGCAGCTTGTGGACACTCTTAACGAACTGTTTTCAGCGTTCGACTCCATGGTGGAGAAATACGGTCTGGAGAAGATACGCACCATGGGTGATTCCTACATGGTGGCCTCCGGTGTGCCGAAGCCTCGGCAAGACCACGCCCCGGCGCTTGCGTCCATGGCACTGGAGATGCGGGACTACCTGCTTGCGCGTCCGTCCAATACCAAAGAGCCATTGCAGTTCCGCATAGGCATCAATTCAGGCCCGGCCATTGCTGGCATCATTGGGCACACCAAGTTCCATTACGACATTTGGGGCGACGCGGTGAACACGGCCAGCCGGATGGAGTCCCATGGCGTGCCGGGGAGGGTCCAGATATCGCAAGCCACGTATGAATTGGTGAAGAACGAATTCACCTGTGTGTCCCGTGGCGTCATTGACGTCAAAGGCAAGGGCGCGATGGAGACGTGGTTCCTGGAAGGGCCTTTAACGTAAGACGTGGCGCGTACACGCCACGTCTCAGTACTAGTCTATCTCTATAGCGGTCTACTCCTGTGGCGGCAGCGCTTTCCGCGCTTGCATGACCACTCTCAGCAGAATGCCTCCCACCAATAGTCCGGCCAACGCAATCACCAACGGCAGCAGCCAAGGGAAGCGTTCCGTGAAGGGTAAGAGCTTCTCTATGTAATCAGAGTTGTCTGTTTGTGCGCCCAGGCTGGCCATGGGCAAGTCACTGGTATCCAGGAAGCCCAAGAGTCGATCGATGTCATATGTGGGGCGTAGGGCATCCGAGTTGCCATAATAGACTTTATACGCCTCACCCGGCCTGGCGAAAAACAGCACTCTGCGTTCAACTCCCCACACATCCACGTCGGTCACAGTCAGCGGCGGGCTGTCGGCGTCGTGGATGACGAGCCGCAGGTAGCGGGCGGTGGTCTCCGGGTATGTGAAGCTCAGGCTCTCACCTGTGAAGCGAGGTGTGTCGTAGGCAAAGATGCTGGCGCGTGACTGTACTGTTCGCCATGTCTCGCCGTTATTACTTGCCTCCAGCGTCACATCGCGGTCAAAGTTCACGTCGTCCACCGTAACGGCTAGGTGGTCAGTGGGGATGCCGTCATGGCCCAAGTCTAGTTCTACCAGAGTGGTCTGCTGCTCCTCATCCTGACTGATATCAGTGATAGCAGTGGGCCATGAAACTTCGCGTCGTAGCTCCTCTTGAACAGCAAAGAGACGAGCGCCGGTGATGGCCAGTGGCCCGTTGCCGTCGTCCAGCACACGGACGCGGACGTAGCGCGCGGTGGAGTCTGGGTAGCCGACGATCGTGTTGCGGCTCGTGACTACGGTGTCCACCAGCCGAAAGTCGTGGACGATGCCCTCCGCTACTATGGCCCAGGTCGCCAGGTCGTTGCTGGTCTCAACCATAGCGGTACGTTGAAAATTGATGGACGTGGTCTGAAATTCTATTCGGTTGTGCAGCACGCCCTCCCTGGACAGGTCAGCTATGAACGTGTTGTATTGGCCCTGTACATAGCCCTGGTCACGGATAGCTACAGGCACGTCTCGCTGCTCCTTAGTCCCACGGCGTATTTCCAGCTTGTACGGTGTCTCACGGTTGTCTGCGCCAATGATGCGCAGGTCCAGCAGTCCTGGGGCCGACCCTCCATAGAGTTCAGCGTCCGGGTACAGCTCAACGATGTCCTCCTGTGTTACGGGGGGCGCCTGGACCTCCTTGGCGTAACGCCAGTCAGTCAGCGCGAAGTCTGCCAGGGCGATGGCGGGTAGAGCGATGAGTACCGCGACTGCTGCGGCGATAGAGGTTGTTAGAAGACGAGATTTACTTTTCACGAGATACTCCCATTATGACTTTGCCGTACCGCTGGTAGACGTAGCCCCCAATCATCAGCATTGCGCCCAGCCCCATGAGAGAGACAATCCGGTAAACCCCGCCAAGGATAAAAATGTCATAGGCAAAGACCTTGGCTATTGGTACCAGCAGCAGCGCTATGGCCGCGAAGCGCACTATTCGCCACTTGCCAATGATGCCCACCGCTAATAAGACGGCTGCGTAGAGGGCCAGGAGCGCAGTGATGGAGAGGTTCTTGGCATTGCGCAGGTCATTGCCAACGCCACGGCTCCATTCATCGTTGGTTAGTCCTGCAAGCTGCTTGTCGAACCCGGAGATCAGCTCCGCGCCCAGCACCCAGAGAGTGAAGAAGCTGGCAGCGGCCAGGAACACGGGGAAAACGGAGGCGATCGACTCTTCCCACTCAGTAAGCGCCTTACGGTACCGCCAGAACAGGTATGCGGTCACGTACATGGCAGCTATGCTCAGCACGAAGGCCAGCATTCGTTCGTTCAGGATGACGTTGTAGGCGCTCAGGTCCACCCGTGTGTCGAACAAAATGAGTCGTATGACCACCAGGCCGAAGGCCGCGTAGCCGAAGATACGCACACGGGGCATCCGCACCTGGAAAGCCACCCACATGAGCACCGCACTCTGGGCAGCCCAGGCTATGGTGGTCCAGGCAGAGTCCCCAAGCTGCACAGGCACGGCCACGGCCAGGAACACCAGCGCAATGCCCAGGGCAAAGAAGCTGAGGGGGGCGTTGCCTGCGCTACGGCGCAATGCCAGGTAAGCCAGGCCGCCGTAGAAGAGAGCAATGGCCAAAGAGAACGCGCCCATCCAGAGGCCGAAATCGTCAGACATGATGCCAAAGCTGATGGAGAAGTAGGACAGAGCATTGGCCATCATGAGCGCCTGGTCTGAACCCTTGGGCGCACGGCGCCAGATGATGTGGTACAGCGTGGTTGCGCCCACGAACGTCAGGAATATCAGAGTGAGGCTGAGTTGCGCCGTCAGCACGCCTGCATCACTGCCAAACTGCCCGTACCAGCCGCCATAAGAGGCCAGTGAGCCCACCCAGGCAAGGATAGTCACCCACCGCCAGTTGCGGAAGGTGGAGAGGGCCAGCACGCCAATGTCCACCACAATGATATAGACCAGCATATCGATGCCTGAGTCGGTGCGGGCCAGCGAAGCGACCGATTCTGGCGAGAATGCGCTCAAAAGGAAGGGTGCTAGGAACGCGCCAAAGATGCTGATGATTGCCAGGGCCAGAGACTCATAGCGGACCGCTATGGCCGCTGAGGTCACGCTGATGAGTAGCAGTATGCCGGTGGCAACGTACACGCCTATCAACCCAAACGTGGAATGGGCCGCAAATATGGACAGATAGAGGATGGCTATGCCGCCGCCGCTGAGGGCCTGCGCAAAGACAGGGTATTTGCGTTGCCAGTACTCGCCCGCGCCCAGCAGCGCCATGCCACCAATGATGCCCAAAGTGACCCGCCCGGTGGGGCCTATCCAGTCATTGTCAAAGGCTAGTTTCAGGAAGAAGGCCGCGCCAATGATGAGCGCCAACACGCCAACGCGTGCCAGCCAGTTGCCTCCCAGGATCTGCTCCCAGTTCCACTCCTTAATCTTGGCAAAAAGGTCGTCGTAAGGTGGTTCGGCAGGAGGCTGCGCTTGAGTTGTAACGGGCCTTGGTGGTGCTGCGGACGCGGCGCTGACCGGCGCAGACGACGGCTGTGAAGTAGGTGCGCCTTGCATACGTTCAAGCGACGCTACCCTGTCTTGCAGATGAGCGAGTGTCTGGCCGTGCTGCTCACGGATGGAGCGTACTTCTTCGTGAAGTGTCTGCACCTGCTCTTCCAGGGGGCCAGACGCCTGCGGCTCTGCGCCTTCAGTCGGGGTCTGACCGGAGAGGGGAGTCCCGCAATTGGTGCAAAAAAGGCTGTCGGCCTCGTTTTCTTGGTGGCAACTTGGGCATTCCATGACGGTCTCCTTTTCCGGCAACATGGCGTTAAGGCCTGGGCTCAGGCATTCACAGTACGCTTATTCTCGTGAGCCTAGGAGGTGCAAACAGACCATGATGTTGTAGTACCCATACCAAACACTCGCTAGCCGCTAGCGGGGCTTTCTGCCTCGCCAGTCTGTCTGCCACGCTGGGGCAGCTTGGGCTTCTTGAGGGCCGTCATCATGAGGCCGGTGCTTATCCATGCAATGATGATGATGCTGAATGGGATGCGGTAAGAGCCCAGCCAGTCGTGAGTCGCGCCCAGGAAGAGCGGCGCGGCAGCGCGCATGCCGTTGGCAAAGGGGAACATCACCCCACGAATGCCCCCAATGTGGTCCCGGCCAAAGTAATTGGCGCTGATGACGCTCTGGAGCGCAAAGTAGCTGGCCAGATTGAGCCCCTGGAAAACGGACCACGCAAAGAGCATGTAGGTGTTCTGGATGAAGAGCATCAGCACCACGCCGGATGCCGCTATGAACGCCTGCACCACCATGACTCGCTGAATTGGGAAGCGGTGCGCCACCCATGTCCACAAAAAGCGTCCCGTGACGTTGAAGAAGCCGTAGGCCATGACTCCGGCCGCCGCCATCTGCGCGCTGAAGCCTATCTCCCTGAAGTACGGTATCCAGTGGGACTGGTAGCCCGTCAGTCCAATGACCGGCACCGTCATGGCGGCGGTCATCATCCAGAAGGATCGGGTGCGCATAGCCTCTTTGCGGGTGAAGCTGAATTCAGTGGGAGGGCGGACACGGCCTGCAATTACATCCGCCCGTCGGCTTTCCTCGGTTTCACCGTCAGGCAGCAGACCAATGTCTTCCGGCCTGGTGCGGACAATCAGTGCCAGGGGCAACAGCACGGCAATGGTGCCTATGCCAAACCACAACCAGGCATCGCGCCAACCCACCGCGTTGATAAGCAGAGTGAGAGTCATGGGGAACACCAGCGGCCCTGAAGCAGCGCCCGCGGCCACCCACATGATGGCCTTGGTCCGTTTGCGCACAAACCACTTGACCGTCAGTGCCTCCCACATGGTAGTGCTGGTGATGCCAAGCCCAATTGCGCCCACCACTCCATACCCCAGGTAGTAGACGAGGGGTGACTCCGCCCATTTTACGACGAAGAACGACACTCCCATGAGCAGCGCGCCTATGGGCATGAGTACCCGTGGAGCCCATCGGTGGTCTATGAGGGGACCCATGAACGCACCCAGCAACCCACCCACCAAAATTCGCACGGAGAACGCGCCGTAGATTGTTGTCTGACTCCAGCCTAATTCCTCCTGCATGGGGACAAGGAAGGTGCTAGTGGCAAACTGGGCACTGCCAAGCATGAATGAGCCGCCCACGGCACCGCCCAGCACAATGAGCCAGCCATAGTAGAAGGGGAGA
>CAVOAJ010000085.1:0-7003 GCA_963693605.1 Dehalococcoidia bacterium
AATAACCGGCTCAAATGGCGGAATCAGGCATATTGTTCTGCCCTGTTACCTCAGTATAGTCTCCAAATGGCGAACAGGTAAACCCATTACCAATACGAATTAGCAAATAAACCTGTGAAGTTATGAAAGCTTGAAGGTGTGCCATATAGAAATTATCTATATATACCAGCGCAACAGCCCGACAATCTCTCAAAGTCCGGGGCCGGAGCAACGTACGCTATAAGTTATAATGAGCGCTTATGGAAAACATTGAGCGACGGATAGCCAGTGCGGTGCGGCAGACCACCATTGTGCGGCCACCTCAACAAACGCTGTCCACCTTCGGTTCCACGATCATCAGGTACTACCTTGTTAGTGAGCCAGTCTACGCTGACTTTGATGACCTCCCTGGCCGCGTCCAAGAGACCGTGGTGCGAGAGGGCACCGTCCGCGCTGAGAAGCCTCAGGTGGTGACCCCGTATTACCTCAGTAACCTGGAGGGGTTTGGGGAAAATGCGGAAGAGTACTTTCAAGCGTTGATTGAGGAACACGGGGCCCACGCTCCGGGAATCCTCTACGCCTATAAGAACCAGGGTATGGAGACTGCTGTAGTCTCAGGCAGTCTGGATGAGGTCACCGACAAGATTACGGACAGGCTGGACAAAGAGAACCGTAAGCTTGAGGCGGTAATCCATGGGGTGGATGACCTCTGGGACGTCTCTCTCATGAAATTCATCTTTGAACTGACCAACGCTTCCGTTCAGTCCAACGCCTCTGAGATGCACGCCCACGGCCTGCTGGACATGCAGGATGGCGCACCCAGGGACGCCCATCAACGTATTCAGCACCTTATGGAAGAGGCCCGTCGCGGGAATGCGGCTCCGGCTGAAGTCCACCAGGAATTGGAACGATGGGGGCTGTTTGAGGAATATGAGGACCGCTTCTTTGCACTCTTTGGGCAGCGCTAACGCCTTACCCTCCACGGTGACACGACTGTGAATTTTCCTCCACTGCAACTGCTGGACCCCAAGCTCCGTAAGGACCTAGGGCGTTACCTATTTCAGTGCGGACTTGCCGCAGTTGCCATCCTCATAGTCATACTGCTGGAGCAGGCACTGTTCAACAGACAGGGCCTTGGCCAGCCGGTGGTTATCGCGGCCATCGGCTCCACGGCGTTTGTGCTCTTCATCATGCCGGGTAGCAGACCAGCTAAGCCAAGGAACGTTTTGGGCGGGCACTTTGCAGCATTGGTGATAGGCGGACTGTTGACCCTTGGGTCTGGGCCTGACTCTATTGAAGCTCTGACTAACGGCATAGACTGGGAGTTTGCTTTGCGGGGTGCTGCCGCCGTGGGTCTCACGCTCTTTGTTATGGCAGGCACCAATACGGAACACCCGCCTGCAGCAGGTACAGCCCTTGCCATGGTGGTGCAGCAGTTTGACTGGAATTTGGTGTTCTTCCTCAGCACCAGCGTGGCAGTCCTCTTCCTTATCTACCGGACCATGCGCTCGCGCCTGAAGGACCTGTACTAGCGCCCTATGTAATGTGAGAGGCCCCGTTGATCTCCAGCAGTGCGCCGGAGATGTAGTTGGCGTGGTCTGAGGCCAGGAAGAGCATAGGCCCTACGGCCTCTTCTACAGAGCCTGGCCTGTTCAGGGGGACAGTGGCCATGAGCTTCTCCCTCGCCTGTTCGGGGATGCCCTGGACCGCCTCGCCCACATGCTCATCCTGAGTCTCCTGGGACCGTGTCATGCGCGTGTCTATGAACCCAAACGCCACGGAGTTGGCCAGGATGTTGAACATGGCGCCCTCCAGGGCCACCGTCCGTGTTAGGCCCACGATGCCCGCCTTGGCGGCTGCATAGTTGGCCTGGCCAAGGTTCCCGAAGCCTGACAGCGACGATACGGTGACGACGTGGCGCGCCACGGCGTTGCCGTTTGCTTCCTTCTCCGCTTTTGCCTTCTCCCGCATGAAGGAAAGGGACTCCCGCACCACGCGGAATGTCCCTGTCAAGTGCACGTCAATGATGCCCTGCCATTGATCGTCCGTCATGCGGTGAATCATGCCGTCCCAGATGAAGCCAGCGCACGTCCCTATGATGTGCAGGTCGCCATACTCGCTTTTCGCGGCATCCACGAGCTTGGACGCAAGTGATGGGTCAGTTACTGATCCCGCAATGCCAATGGCCTGACCACCTGCGGCCTTGATCTGTTGTACGGTGTCATTTACGGGGCCTTCATCCAGGTCGTTCAAGACCAGCTTAGCGCCCTCAGCAGCTAGCCCCAGAGCCAGCCCCTGGCCGATGCCCCTACCAGCGCCGGTGACCAGCGCCACTTTTCCTTCTATTCCACGCATGTACATTACCTCGTTTGGGATTCCGTAGAGAGTGATGGAGTGTCCGGCGCATGTTCAGCAACCGGACGTCGCCATTGTATTCGTCGTCGCCCCCGTCGAGTAGCCCCCCTGCGGCGTTCGCAAGCTGGCTATCCTGGCCTTTCATCTGATAATATCGGCTTGTACGCTTCACCTAGGGGAGTTCTAGCCTCCCCGTGAGTATGACCACTATCCCAAGGGGGTCCCGGCCATGGCAGAGAACTTTGACGGCGTAGACTCAGGAATGTTTGGGGACGCCCTGGACACTCTGGGCTTTGACGGTAGTATGACCGGCCTGCAGACCGTGTGGCCCGGCATCAAGTTTCATGGACGAGCGCTGGTAGTGCGAATGATTGTAGGTACGCCCGGCACCTTTGCTGCAGATGAGATTGGCCTGGGCCGCATACTCGCAGCCGCCAGCGCAGGTGACGTTATCGTCATTGACGCAGGGGGCGCGCCAATCAGCGTCTGGGGTGAGCTTGCGGCGTTGGACGCACAACGCATTGGTGTGGCGGGCCTTATTGCAGACGCCGCCATACGCGACGCAGACATCATGACGGACCTAGGCTTCCCCACGTTGACTCGGCACATCACGCCTACCGCAGGCAAGACACGCCTGAAGCTGCACTCCATCAATGAAGGCCCGGTTATGGCGGGTGGTGTGACGGTCCAGCCCGGCGACTTCATCTTTGCGGATGACTCCGGCGCTGTGGTCTGCCCGCAGGCCATGGTGGAGGACACTCTGGCAGAGGTACGCAAGATTAAAGAGAAGGAAGCTGAGTTCAAGAAATATCTGGCGCAAGGGCTGCCGTACCTGGAAGCGGCAAAGCAACTTGGCGCAAGGCAAATGTAATTTAACCCGGAAACCCACTGGAAGGCAGGAGCAGCAATGAGCCTGAGCAGAGACCAAGTACATGAACTAGCAAAGCGGCTGATGGACGCAGAGGCAAACTTTGCGCCCGTGGGGCCGTTGACGGCAGAATTCACCGACCTGAGCCCTGACGACGCCTACAAGGTCCAGTTGGCAGTGCTGGACAAGCGTCTGGCATCTGGCCGGAGGATTGTGGCCAAGAAGGTGGGCCTCACCAGCAAGGCCATGCAGGACATGTTTAAGGTGGACACACCTGACTACGGCATGATTCTGGACGATATGCTTATTGAAAATGAGGCTGAATACGAAGTCAGCAAGCTGTTGCAGCCCAGGGTGGAGCCTGAAGTGGCCTTCATGTTGAAGAGCGACCTCAAAGGCCCCAACGTGACGGTGGAGGACGTACTTGCCGCTACTGACTACGTGTTCCCCTCCCTGGAAGTCATAGACAGCCGCATCAAGGACTGGAAAATCACGCTGTCTGACACTATTGCCGACAATGCGTCCTCAGCACGAGTGGTCGTTGGGCCTGGCAAGGTCTCAGTCAACGGACTGGACCTCGTGAATGAGGAGCTCGTCTTTGAGAAGAACGGTGAGGAGATTGGACGCGCCAAGGGAGAAGCGGTACTGGGCAACCCAGCCGCTGCCGTCGCCTGGGCAGCCAACAAACTCTCCGAGTACGGTATTTCCCTCCTGGCCGGTGAGTTTGTGATGCCGGGCGCCTTTGTCGGCGCAACACCCGTTCAGGCAGGAGACGTGATAAAGGCGACTTTCGCCAAGGTGGGCACGGTATCGGTTAAGTTCGTCTAGGCCATTTTGAGGAATGCAGAGAGGTAGACCATGGCAGACAAAGTAAAGTGCGCAATACTCGGCTCAGGCAACATCGGCACAGACCTGATGTTGAAGCTTCAGGACAGTGAGCTGCTGGACCTGACCTTCGTGGTGGGCATTGACCCCAATTCCGAGGGCCTGGCGCTTGCCAAGCAACTTGGATTGGAGACCTCGCACGAAGGGTTTGACGGCTACGTGAAGCAGCATGAATTGGCTGACATTGTGTTTGAGGCAACCAGTGCCAAGGTGCACATGGCCAACGCCCCCAGGCTGAAGGAGTTGGGCAAGACGGCCATTGACCTGACGCCCGCGGCGGTGGGTCCCTACGTGGTGCCTTACGTCAACATTGGAGATGTGCTGGATGAGCCAAACGTGAACCTGATTACGTGCGGCGGCCAGGCCACCATCCCCATGGTGAACGCAGTGTCCAAGGTCACTCGCGTACCTTACGCAGAGATTGTTGCCACCATCGCCTCCAAGAGCGCGGGGCCTGGCACGCGACAGAACATTGATGAATTCACGAGCACCACGTCAGAGGCCATTGTGCGCATTGGCGGTGCTGAGCAGGGCAAGGCCATCATGATACTGAACCCGGCAGAGCCGCCCATCATGATGCGTGACACCGTGTACTGTCAGGTTGAGGAGATGGACCAGGAGGCAATCCTGGCCTCCATCCATGAGACGGCAGAGCGAGTGCGCACCTACGTCCCCGGCTATCGCCTTCGCATTGACCCTGTGTTTTACGATGACCGTGTGGTGATTACGCTGGAGGTTGAGGGCGCTGGTATGTTCTTGCCCAAGTATTCCGGCAACTTAGACATCATGACTGCCGCAGCCAAGGCTGTTGGTGAAGAATTCGCACGGCACCGGTTGGGCCTCCCCACGGGTGCCGGCGTAGGTACGGAGGTTAGCCGTGGCTAAGCGTGCAATCCGTGTCATTGACTCAACCATGCGTGACGGAAGCCACGCCATGGCCCACCAGTTCACCTCAGCGCAGATAGCGTCCATTGCCGAGGCTCTGGACGACGCTGGTGTAACCACCATGGAAATTTCCCACGGTGATGGCCTGGGTGGAAGCTCATTCAACTATGGCTTCTCGGCAGAGCCGGAGGAGAACTGGTTGAGGGCGGCCGCTAAGGTGGTCAAGAAGGCCAAGCTCGCCATCTTGCTGTTGCCGGGCATTGGTACGCAGGAGCACCTAACCGCGGCATACGACCTTGGCGTCAGGGTCGCGCGCATCGCCACTCATTGCACAGAGGCTGACATCTCACAGCAGCACATTGAATTGGCGCGTGAAATGGGTATGGAGGTCGTCGGTTTCCTGATGATGGCCCACATGATTAAGCCGGAACTCCTGCTGGAGCAAGCCAAGCTCATGGAGAGCTACGGCGCGCAGTGCGTGTACGTGGTGGACTCCGCAGGGGCCATGCGTCCTGATGAGTTCAAGCGCAAGGTCAGCACGCTTCGCGGGGGTCTTGAGGTCCCTGTGGGCGCGCACTGTCACAATAACCTGGGCCTATCCATCGGCAACTCCCTGGCGGCAGTGGAAGAGGGGGCTGACTACGTGGACGGCTGCACCGTGGGCTTGGGCGCTGGCGCTGGTAACACCCCCACTGAGGTGCTGGCAACGGTGCTGGAGCTTGAGGGCTACGACACCGGAATTGATCTCTACAAGATTATGGATGCGGCTGAAGACGTGGTGAAGCCCATCATGCCCCGGCCGCAAGTGGTGGACCGTGCAAGCCTGACCCTGGGCTACGCGGGCGTCTACTCCAGCTTCCTGCTGCACACCTACCGTGCCGCCGCGAAGTTCAACGTGGAGCCGCGCGATATCCTGGTGGAGCTAGGCAAGCGCAAAGTGGTTGGTGGTCAAGAGGACTACATCATTGACCTGGCGGCGGAGATGGCCCAGGCGCAAGAGGCTGCTAAGAAGAACAGCTAGCCCTTCGTCAATTCTGACTGGATGTAGAAGCCGCCACGGATTCCGTGGCGGCTTCTTGTTTGGGTTTCCGGCTGCATTACGAGGAGCGCAGGAAGCGAAACCCTCGCCGGGAGATACAGTGGCCGCCCCTCTGTATGTATCAAAACATTTCGAGGTGTGGCGTTGGCGGGAAGGCCCCGTTTGCCCTTGCTAGCCATGGTTTAGGGCCGTCGTTGCAGGTATAGTAGCTGCGCGCCCTTGCGCAATCCCCGTTCCTCTGGCTGACCACTCTTGGCGAACCAACAACCACGACCCCAACGCAAACCCCGGTTCTACTATGGGTGGGTTATCGTCGCCGTTGTCGCCCTGGCGGGCTTTAGCCAGACGGCTGAGACGTTCCCTTTGTGGGGCGTGCTCCTCAAGCCCATGACCAGTGAATTTGGGTGGAGCCGGAGCGCCTTTGCTGGCGCGCTGAGCCTGGCCACCATCCTGGGGGCGATGCTGGCTGTTGCATTTGGCCCAGCCATTGACCGCTTTGGGCCGCGATGGCTCACCGTGGCGGGGTTCACTATCATTGGCGGCACCCTGATGCTCATGCCTCTCATCTCTGAGTTGTGGCACTTCTACGTGCTGCTGGTCTTTGGACGGATGGTCCACATGGGAGTGGTTGGCCTTTCCATGATTGTCATCACCTCTAAGTGGTTTGTAGCCAAGCGGGGTAGGGCGGTGGCCATCAGCGGCGTTGGCAATAGGGTAGGAAGCGCAGTGACGCCGGTGTACGCGCAGCTACTCGTGAGCAACGCTGGATGGCGGGCCGCCGTGGTGGCCGTTGGCATCATGGTGTGGGTGGTGTCGCTGGTACCTTCCGCGCTGTTCTTACGACGCGAGCCGGAAGACATGGGCCTGCACCCGGACGGCATTTCCGACGAAGAGGCGGTTGCACGGCGGGAACGGTCCGTGGCGGGCTCAACCTCTCGTGGCGTACGAGACGTCTCCTACACATTGGCGGCGGCGTTGCGGATGCCTTCGTT
>CAVOAJ010000086.1:0-6984 GCA_963693605.1 Dehalococcoidia bacterium
GCCTGCGGTACTGGCGCCTGCGCAATGGTGGTGTCTGGACGTCTTCACGGGCAGTTGGATGACACCGTTACCGTAGAAGTCCCAGGCGGTGAACTTATCATTACATGGCCCGGTCATGGGTCAGTTATCATGGAAGGACCAGTCCAAGAAGTCTTTTCAGGTGACTGGTCAGCGTAACCTGATAGATGCCTCGTCGAACCAAAATCACGGAGATACCATGCAGATAGCGAATCGGCTCGATAACTTACCACCGTACCTTTTCTTTGAGATCAGTCGGAAAATCCAGGAGAAGCGCAGCCAAGGGGCGGACGTCGTCAGCTTTGGCATAGGCGACCCTGACATCGCAACGCCTCAGCACATCCTTGATGCACTGACCAAAACCGCCCAGGACGCCCCCAATCATCGCTATCCAGAGAGTGATGGCCTCCCCGCATTGCGACAGGCTATTGGTGACTGGTATGGGCAACGTTTTGGGTTAAGCTTTGATACTAATAAAGAGATTGTTCCGCTCATTGGCGCCAAGGAGGGCATTGGCCACATGGCTCTTTGCCTCATTGATCCGGGCGACATTGCGCTAGTCCCAGACCCCGGCTATCCGGTGTACTCCGTGGGCACCATGTTTGCCGGTGGCGAGTCTTATTACATGCCGCTGACAGAGGACCGCGGTTGGATGCCGGACCTGTCCGCCATACCTGAAGACGTGGCCCGCAAGGCCAAGGTGCTCTGGATAAATTACCCCAACAACCCAACCGGCGGGCTGGCCACCGAGGCTTTCTTTGAAGAGGTGGTTGCCTTTGCCAAAAAGTATGACGTGGCAGTGTGCCATGACGCAGCGTACTCTGAGGTAACTTTCGATGGTTACGTTGCACCCAGCTTCATGCAAACGCCTGGAGCCAAAGACGTTGGCATTGAGTTCCACTCACTGTCCAAGACCTACAATATGACCGGCTGGCGCGTTGGCATGGCGGTGGGCAATGCAAGCCTGATTGAGGCGCTGACCCGCGTGAAGTCCAACCTGGACTCCGGCATACCCCAGGCCATCCAGTACATGGGCATTGAGGCGTTGCAGAGCACAACACCGGAGTGGATTGAGGCCAACAACTCCATCTATCGCCGTCGCCGTGACCGGGTAGTGGGCGTACTTACCAAGATTGGCCTGAGTGTCAACACCCCTAAAGCTGGCCTGTACGTTTGGGCCCGCTGCCCAGAGGGATGGACGTCAGCCGCAGTGGCAACAGAGTTGCTGGACTCCCATGCGGTGGTGGTAACGCCAGGCAGAGGTTACGGAGCTAACGGCGAAGGCTACATTCGGCTTTCGCTGACCACCCCTGACGATCGCCTTGAAGAGGGCCTACGACGTTTGGAGGGCTGGAGCCTTCCTGAAAAGCCTCAAGGGTAGAAGGGGAGAACACCATCGCTCGACGCGATCACCATAAACTCTTTGAGTCTAGCCCCGGACAGGAACGTGCGTTGCTGGTGGGTGTTGCCCTAAAAAGAGAGCACACCGCATGGTCTCAGGAAGATTCTCTTGACGAGCTTGAGCAGCTTGCGATAGCTGCTGATGCTAACGTCATTGGTCGGCTAACTCAGCAAGTGGCAACTCGTAGCTTCACGTATATGGGCAAAGGGAAGATAGAGGAACTGAAGGTACTACGACGGAGCGTTCCGTTCGATACCGTCATAGCCGACGATGAGCTCAGTCCCAACCAGCAACGCAACCTTGAACGTGCCTTTGATGATGAGGTCAAGGTCATAGACCGCACCGCGCTTATCCTGGACGTATTTGCCCGTCACGCCAGGACCAGAGAGGGGCGTGTCCAAGTGGAGCTTGCCCAGGCTCAGTACCTGTTACCAAGACTAGCGGGCCAGTGGAGTCATTTGGAACGTCTTGGCGGCGGGATTGGTACCAGGGGCCCTGGTGAGACGCAGATTGAGACTGACCGCCGCATGGTGAACAACCACATCGTTTCGTTGAAGGCAGAACTTGAGCGGATACGCCGCCAACGGGCTCAGCACCGCCAACAACGGTCTCGGAGCGGCATCCATGTAGTTTCGCTGGTAGGTTATACCAACGCTGGCAAGAGCAGTTTGCTTAACGCACTCACAGACGCCAACGTCATTGCACGAGACCAGCCATTTTCCACCTTAGACCCTGTGACGCGACGAGTCCGACTGCCAAACGGCAAATGGATGGTACTGACAGACACCGTGGGTTTCATACAAAAACTCCCGACAACTCTGGTGGCTGCTTTCAGAGCGACTCTTGAAGAGTTGGATGAGGCAGACTTGCTGTTGCATGTTGTTGACATAACGCACAACAACGCATCAGACCAAATTGAAGTAGTAGAGAAAATTCTTGAAGAGCTTGAGGTAGACCAAAAACCTCGGATCCTCGTTATGAACAAGGTGGACCTGTTGGGACCGGGAGTAGAAACAGGCTTGCTGAGTGACGCGCTAGGCCCGCCGTCGGTCTTAACCTCCGCACAGACCGGCCTGGGGCTTGATACGCTTCTGGCCATGATACAAGAGACCATTGAAAGCCCTTCAGATGAGCCTGAGGTCGACTTGAAGGCTCAGACCGTCTAAAACGGGCCACAATTTCCTTCAGTTCCTTGACGACCCTGCAATTCTCTCTCTATTCCTCTGGGATTTGAATTTTCACCGTGATAGCATTTCAGTCGCCATCAAGCGGGCGCCGCTGCCCGTTATCGTGGCGCACTTTTAATGATCAGGTGATACAAACATGGTAAACGGTCCAGAGCTGCTGCCTCAGCGTCCCTTTTTCAGTTGTGACGACGACGGTTTCTCCGTGATAGACGCAGCTGAGATGCAACAGAGCCTGCGCGCAGGCCAGGTGACTCCCGTGCTCAAGCTCAAAATAGGCCCCGGCAACATCTTTGAAAGCCGTCCCCGCAAGGTTGTGAACCGAAGTGGCTTTAAGGTCAGCGTGCAGTGCGACGACGACATCACCGTAGCGCTGGACTTTGATGCAGAGTCAGCCCGTAAGAAGTCGCCAGAGGGCGAATTCGTTTATCTAGGTGGCATTGATGAAGGCGACGATGGCAAAGGGTGGATGGCGGCAGGGTAGAGAGAGAGTCCTTAGCAGCACAAGGCCGGATGCATGCACAGGCACAGACTTTAGACGACCACCTCAGACATGCATTATGTAATGTCGCACTATTGTTGTTATGTTAATTAATGAACACAAGTAACTACTACTAACATGCAAGACCGCTATACGGCTGATATTGGGGACTGGTCAAAGTACGGCCTGCTCCGCGGACTCTTTCAGCATACCGCCCCTCAGCTGACCCTGGGCATTGTCTGGTATCTGACACCGCCTGAAAGCAACACTGATGGACGGAAGGTCGGTTACCTCGACGAGTCGGTAGCCAACAGCCGCCGCTACGCCGCTTGCGACCCTGAACTATATGAACGGCTCAGAGCGCTGCGTGCCGACGCTGTAAAGACGGGCCTTGGCGTGGAATTGGTCCCACAAAGCGGAGTCCTGTCACCATCCACCCAATACTACGAAGCTCCTATTGACGTAGTGAAGGTACCTGCAAGAGACCGAGCAGCGTATCGTTGTCAATGGCTGGAGGGCGCGCTCCAAGCAACCGCTGACTGCGATATTGTCACCTTTGACCCGGATAACGGCCTTGAGACACCAAGCCAGAGCATGGGAAGCGCCAGTTCAGGAAAATACGTATTCTTTGATGAACTGCTCCCGTTTTGGCAGCGCGGCCAGAGCCTCATCATCTATCAACATACGTCACGGCAACGTGGCGGTGTCGTAGCACAGACTAACAACGTTCGCAGTGGACTGTCGGAGCAGCTTGGAATCGACGCTAGCCAGATACGGGCGCTCCGTTTCTGTACACAGTCGTCACGCACGTACTTTGTGGTACCTGCGGAACAGCACAGGAGTCGCCTCACCTCTGCCATTGATGCTTTCAAGGCAACCCCATGGGTCACGCTGGGCCATTTTGTCTACGGTTAAACGTTGAACCTCATTGCTACGACGAGGGTATGGCATAATGAAGGGGTTAGCGTTATATCTGATGCTCCCCTGCCAATATTCCCCTCACCGCGCCATACGCGCCCTTGCAAATGAGAACCTTCATGCACATATCCCGACTTACGACAATGCTCCTGTTAATTATTGGGTTGATGGCGCTTGTTGCAGCGTGCTCTTCGTCGTCAACAACGGCAACCCCAACTCCAGCCGCCCCTAAGGACGTGCCTGAGGGTCTAGAGCCTCTTTGGGAGGTCTGGGAAAACCTCCATAGTCAGTTCTATGACCAGGATCAGCTAAGCACTGACGCCCTTGTGGAGGCAGCCATCCGTGGCATGCTGGATGCCTTGGATGATCCCTACACGGCCTACCTGCCGGAGGAAGAATACACAATTAGCACCTCTGACCTTGGGGGCAGCTTTGAAGGCATAGGCGCTCAGGTAACGGACAGAGACGGTCAAATTGTAATCATCAGGCCCATATCAGGCTCCCCTGCTGAAGCCTCCGGTATCAGAGCAGAGGACGTGATTCTTTCTGTCGACGGTGAAAGCCTGGAAGGGCTCACTCTGCTTGAAGCCGTGCTAAAAATTCGAGGACCCAAGGGTGAGCCGGTGGTACTGAGCGTCTTGCATGCAGGTGACTCCACACCGGTGGACGTCACGGTGATCCGTGACACCATCGCCACTGCCTCCGTGGAGTACCACATGATTGAGCCTGGCATAGGCTACTTACGAATATTCAGCTTTGATTCCCCCACCGCTGGCGAGATGCGCGACGCGCTGGAGAGTCTGAGCAACGATGGTATGGAAGGGCTCATCTTGGACCTTCGCAGCAATGGAGGCGGGCTTCGTAACGCTGCCATTACCATAGTCAGCCAGTTCCTCTCTGACGGTCTGGTGATGTATTCAGTAGACGCTTCTGGAGAGCGTGAAGACTTTCCAGTACAAGAGGGAGGCGTGGCCACGGAGGTGCCCATGGTGCTGCTGGTCAACGGGTTCAGCGCAAGCGCTAGTGAGATTGTGTCAGGAGCGCTGAAGGATCACGGTCGCGCTACTATTGTTGGTACAAAGACTCTTGGTAAGGGAAGCGTCACGCTCCTTCAGTCGCTAAGCAACGGCGCCGGCGTCAACATCACAATCGCCCGCTTCTTTACTCCCAATGGTACGGTGATTGAAGGTGTGGGTATTGAACCTGACGTTTTGGTGGACATAGGGCTGGGCCGGGTGTCTGACTTCCGCCTGCGCTCAGCAGTGCTGGACCTTTGCGATACCTATGACGAAAACCTGGGCGATCTCGACACTGACCCAACATACGTGGCCGTTATTGTTGAGCTTTGTTCGCTGCCACCTGACACGGTGGATGGTGGCGGTGTAACGGACATACAACTCAACACTGGCTTGGAAGAGCTCAAGGGAAAGATGGTCGGAGCAAGTAGATGACCACGGCGCCTGATCAGTTCAAGAAAATATCAGACAACCGTAAAGCCTTCTTCGATTACGCTATCGAAGAGCGTGTCGAGGCGGGTATTGTCCTGACCGGCACGGAGATAAAGGCTATCAGGTCAGGCCAGGTGAACCTTCGCGACGCCTACGCACGCATACAGAACGGTGAGATGTGGCTCTACAACATGCATATCGCCCAATGGAGAGGCGGAGGTCCATGGAACCATGAGCCTCTCAGGGCCCGCAAGCTGCTGTTGCATAAGACAGAGCTAGCCCGGCTTGGCCTGAAAGCAGGCCAGCAAGGGCTCACTATTGTGCCGCTGCGGCTGTACATCAAGCACCACCGTGCCAAGATTGAAGTGGCCTTGGCCAAGGGCAAACGCAAATACGACAAGCGCCAGACCATCATCCGCCGCGAGACGGATCGAGAGATGCAGCGCGCCATCCGCCTCCGCCAATAGCCGCCCTCCCCTTCCCCAACCGCATCTTGGCCGCCTTCGCATGCTAAAATGGTAGTAGCCGCATTGCGGCACCACATGGGGATGCGTGGTTTCGACAAGGGAGGATTGGGCAGGATTGCAGGCCGAGGTCGTCGCCCCCTCGTTAATAAGGTGACAAAAACAGTAACTGGCAATCGCCAACCTGTAGCCCTGGCCGCCTAACAACGGTCACGCCCTTGTCTGCCCGCCCCGACGGCAGGCTCTGGGTGCAATATAGCCGGGGTGCTGTGGGTCAGCGTCGTGATGGCCCACCTAAGATTAGCGGCAAGGCGTGGCGGTACTTCGCCGGCGAAGGATCGTTCCGCCAAATAAAGCGCCGGCTATGCCTGTAGTACATCCTCGCTTGGTTCCTCTTGGACGGGGAGTTCGACTCTCCCCCATCTCCACCATGAACACAAGGAAGGCCCCGCGTAATGCGGGGCCTTTTGTTTTTCAGACGTAGGGTATCGTTCGCCTCTCCCCATCTCCGCCAATATCACGTCTGCCTTTAGCCGATTGCCGTGCCTGACATGACGTACAAGAACCTGGTCATACAGGATGGTGGAGCTGCATCCGCTGGATACGCAGAATTGCTAAACGATAAAGTGAAGGATTCCCGGAAAGCCGAAATACGAAGCAATCTTCTGACCTATTGCGGACAGGACACCAAGGCGATGGTCAAGCTGTTGGCCGTGCTAGTCAACTTATAGGCACACCAGGCAATTGACCTTGCACTGGTCGACCCGTTTCTGTACGGCGGCCCAATGATGGGTAAGGCAGGAGCGCTGCGTAACGGTCCGCGGTACCGGAACTACTACTGCTCCCGTGCAAGGGCCTCCAGGGCCTCCTGTGGGTTCTCCAATGGGCACTCCGCACCGAAGTTGGAGGCGGCTCTCCTTGTATACCTGGGCCAGTACTCAGACCGAAAGAAAGTCCGCGTGCTGCTGGCCGCTGATGGCACTAGAGAGTTGAAGCGTAAAGGCGGTGAGCTCAAGAAGTTGAACAAGCGCCTCAGCGACATGGACTCTGATTTCGAGAAGAACTTGGA
>CAVOAJ010000087.1:0-6941 GCA_963693605.1 Dehalococcoidia bacterium
GTTTCGGCTGAGGTACAACGCGTGCAGTCCTGCCCCTCTGGCGCCTAGGACGTCTCCTTCATAGTGGTCACCCACGTGCATTGCCTCTGTGGCAGGGACTCCTGCTTTGGCAAGCGCTGCGTCAAATATCGGGCGGCGGGGTTTGCCTGAACCGACCTCGCCACTGGTCACCCAGAGGTCAATCAGATTCCTGATCCCAAGGCCGTACAGCGTGTCTCCAATGTCTGTGTCCATGTTGGTGATGATGCCGGTGGTGAGCCCTGCGTCCCGGAGCGCATGGATGGCGGGTAGAGCATCGTCATAAAGCCACAGCCCCTTCGGTGCCTCGTTGACCTGCTTCCAAATGCTGGCCGCCGTCGCTAAGGAGACCTCGTGCCCTGCGGCCGCTAGAAGTCTGCGTTCGTATTCAGCAAAGAACGCATCGCGGTCGGCTTCGGGCCTTCGCCACACCAGGTTGCGGGCGTTTTCCTGCGCCATATACTCGTCAGCCACAGGGTAAGCACGCAGGATGGCCTGGGTGTCGATTTGTAGTCCATGGCCTGCACACGCATTAGCCTGGATGCCCTCCGCTGGAGGGTCAAACCTTACTAGCGTGCCGTAGAAGTCTAGGAAAACAGCCTTTATCATGCATGCACCAACCTGTATCTTGCAGGGTAGCATGACAAAGCTGGGCTTGTTGAACTCAGTCTGGAACAAAGTGCTGACCACGGTGCTGCCTGCCAAGTGCGTGGGCTGCGGCGTGTCCGGGACGTATCTCTGTGACGACTGTCTGGCAAGCGCACTTTGGCTGGAGGAGCCGCAGTGTGAGATGTGCGCGGAGCCGGGCGTCGCAAGCCCGTGTTCGCGCTGCCGTCTACGGCCCCTGGCTGTCGATGGCACAGTGGCAGTGTTTGCCATGGACGGCGTCATACGGAAGGCCGTCCACCACCTGAAGTATCGAAACCTGCGAGCGTTAGCCCCCATTCTTGGTAGGCCCATGGCGGATGCTTTGACGCGACGTGGGGTTGTAGTGAATGCCTTGGTTCCTATTCCTATGCACCCACGGCAATTGCGGAGGCGCGGCTATAACCAGGCTGCGTTGCTCGCCAAAGAGGTCGGCGCGCGCCTAGATGTCCCCGTGGAGGAGGCGTACCTGCGCCGTCACCGGTGGTCTGGCCCGCAGGTGGCGACCGCTGATTATGACAGCCGGTGGGCCAACGTGGCCTACGCTTTCCTATGTGAGGCTGATGTTCAGGGCAAGTCATTAATGCTGGTGGACGACGTTATGACCACGGGCAGCACTATGCATAGCGCGGCAAGGACGTTGAAGGAGGCGGGGGCGGCACAGGTCTGGGCACTTGCCCTAGCCCGTGAGGTGTAGGGCGGAGTGGGCCTAAAAATTGCCATGACATTCTTGTCCCCTGACGGTGCGCCGGTGGTATCCTCCGATGGATAACCCCCGTACGGAAACATAAAGGAGAAGGAGTCTCAATGAGCACCCTGGCACACAGTGAAGGCGCCCTCATGCGGCAGGACCCGGTGGTGGCTGATGCCATAGCGCGAGAGGAAGAACGGCAGCGGCGGAATATTGTACTCATTGCGTCTGAGAACTACGCCAGCAAAGCGGTGCTGGAGGCCCAGGGCTCCGTGATGACCAACAAGTACGCTGAGGGTTACCCCGGTCGTCGCTACTACGGCGGCTGTGAATACGTTGATATTGTGGAGCAGCTTGCCATTGACCGCGCCAAAGAATTGTTTGGTGCGGAACATGCCAACATGCAGCCCCACGCCGGCGCTCAAGCCAACATGGCAGCTTACTTTGCACTGCTGGAGCCAGGCGACACTGTGATGGGTCTGCGCCTTGACCAGGGCGGTCACCTCACTCATGGAAGCACCGTCAACTTCTCCAGCAAGTTCTACAACTTCGTTTCCTACGGACTGGACCCGGACACGGAGCAGCTTGATTATGACGACATCGCGCGGCTGGCCCGTGAGGCGCGCCCCAAGGTCATCGTAGCCGGTTACACGGCCTACTCACGCAGCATAGACTTTGCTCGCTTTCGCGCCATAGCTGATGAGGTGGGGGCCAAGCTCATGGTGGACATGGCCCACATAGCAGGGCTGGTTGCCGCAGGGGTGCATCCGTCACCCACGCCCCATGCATCAGTGGTCACCAGTACCACGCACAAGACCCTGCGCGGCCCGCGCGGAGCGATGATTTTGTCGGAGGAGTCGCTGCGCCGTAACGTTGACCGGGCGGTCTTCCCCTTCATGCAGGGTGGGCCCATGATGCACGCCATTGCTGCTAAAGCCGTATGCTTGGGAGAGGCAATGCAGCCTGACTTCAAGGAGTACGGTCGTCAGGTGGTCGCCAACGCCAAAGCACTGGCAACCACGCTTGAGGGAGAGGGGCTGCGGATTGTCTCTGGTGGCACGGACACGCATTTGATGCTGGTAGACCTACGGGCCTTGGACTGCACCGGCCAGGAGGCGGAGGATGCGTTGAGCAATGTGAACATCACCGTGAACAAGAACGCCATCCCCAATGACCCGCAACCGGCCCGTGTGACCAGCGGCCTGCGCTTGGGGACGCCCTCCATCACCAGCCGTGGCTTTAAGGAAGAGGACGTGCAGCAGATGGCCCAACTCATTGTGAGGACGTTGAACCACAGGGGTGATGAGAAGATAGCGGAGACCATCAGGCAAGAGGTGGAAGCACTGACCAATCAGTTCCCCGTGCCTGGGTTGGACGTATAACAAACACCTGAATATTGCCGGTTCCTGTCGCCCCCATTGGAGGGCTGCGTGGAGTCTGCTATAATCGCTACTTGACTGCTGGAATTAGTGAATGGAGGCGTGGTGCGTCAGTACGAATTAATGTTAATGGTTGACCCGGAAGCAGATGAAGAACGGGTTGGCGCGGTGCTGGAGCGGGTGAGAAACTTTGTTACCGGAAGCGGTGGAGAGTTCACTGAGGGCGAGCACTTGGGCAAGCGGAAGCTGGCCTATAAGGTGGGCACCTTCATTGAAGGACACTACCTGATAGCAGAGTTGCAGATGGACCCAGAGCCCGCCAAGGAGCTTGAAGGTACGCTGAAGCTGACGCAGGATGTCATCAGACACATGCTCCTGCGGCATGACCCCCACAAGGACGACGAGGAGAGCGAGTAGTGGTTGGTCTGAACAAAATTATGATTATCGGGAACGTGGGTACTGACCCAGAGATGCGGTACACGCCCAACGGCAACCCGGTGACCTCCTTCCGCATTGCTTCAAGCCGGAGCTATACAGCCTCAGACGGAGAGCGCAAACAAGAGACTGAATGGTTCACGGTGGTTGCGTGGAACCAGCTGGCGGAAACGGTGAACCAGTACCTTTCCAAGGGTCGGCGAGCCTACGTTGAGGGACGCTTGCAGTCCAGTCAATGGGAAGGCAATGACGGCCAGAAGCGGTTCAACAATGAGATTGTCGCCAACACGGTTCTGTTCTTGGACAAGCCCGGCGGCGGTGACGCGGGGATGGATGACGCGCCAGCTGGCTCTGCGCCAGACCCCGGCGGAGCCTTAACATCGGATGATTTGCCCTTCTGACGTTAAACGCAGAAGCATTTTGGTTAGCTAATTTTGATTATGGATATCTTGGGAGTGTGAGCTTTGGCTAGAAATGATGCCCGTTCGGGCCCTCCTCGGCGACGCCGGGATGGACGAAAATTTTTCCCGCGCAGAAAGGTCTGCAGCTTTTGCGTGGACCATATTAAAGCGATTGACTTCAAAGACGTGACCCGGCTGCGCAGGCACGTTACGGAATGGGCCAAAATTGAGCCTCGCCGCCGGAGTGGCGTATGCGCGCCGCACCAGCGTGACCTTGCTCGCGCCCTGAGGCGTGCCAGGTACATGGCGTTGCTTCCCTTCACGGGTGACCACTCCCTGATGGACCTGTCCAGGCAGGATGGTGGGTTCCGCCGTGATCGAGATGGCGGCAGATTCCGTCGTGACCGAGACGCCGGACCACGCTACGGAGCTCCCGCAGCTCCCGCAGCGACACCCCCTGAAGGGACTGCGGCTCCTAGTACTCCAGCGGCTGCTACAGATGAAACTACTGCGGTTGCGACCGCTTCTCCTGAGACTGCCACAGAAGAGTCGGCTGTCGTTGCGGTTGCTGCTCCTGAGGCAGATGCGCCCGTTGCTGAGGTAGTTGCTGAGGTCGAAGCTCCAGCGGAAAGCCCATCAGCGGAAGTAGCCGATGCTGCTCCCGTAGCTGAAGAGGCACCCTCTGCTGAGGCTGAGCCAACCCCAGAGGAACCCACCGCAGCGGCTGAGCCTGAAGCAGACGAGTCCACTACTACTGCATAACACGCGCTGACCCTGACTGCCCTTCCTTTGCTCCACCACGGGCCGTCTGGTGTCGCGTGGGTGTGCTTCGAGGTATTACATGCGACAGCAAAGGCGGGCGGAACGGCGTAGAGCCGGACGTCCCACTACCGCCCAAAAGCGCGCCACTCAGATATCGGAGCGCCAGCTACAGCGACTGGTCATAGCCCTTGCGGGTATAGGCCTTGCTGTGCTGGTGGCTATTTTGTCCATTGGCTTCTATCGCTCAAACATTGCTCCGCCGGGCAGGACTGTAGCGGAGACCACCGCTGGCGTGGTCACGCTGCGGGAAATTGTGCCAGTCGCCAAATTGATACGCTTGTCCAACGGTCTCCCTGATAACTATGTAGGGTTCTTGCCGCAAGACGGTATGAACCTCCTAATACGTGACGCCATCCTCCGTGAGAGGACAGGCCCTGCCTTTGGTGTAGAGGTGACTCAAGCTGACCTGGATCTTTGGCTGGTCACTCAGTTTGAGCCTGAGGAAAGCTTTGAAGGGCAGACTCCCGTGACGCTTACGGAAGCAGGCCGCATCCAGTATGAAGAGTTTTTGGATAGAGTTGACGTGAGTGATGAAGAGTACCAACGCTACGTTGAGGGTCAGCTCTACTTCAACAACGTGCAGACCACGCTTGAGCGAATATTGCCGGATGAAGTGGAACAGGTGCTCTTTCACTGGATTGTGGTGAGCAATACGCGGGACGCTGAAGCGGCCAAAGCCCGCCTGGATGCTGGTGAGGACTTTGCAACAGTTGCCGGTGAGGTCAGCCAGGAGCGGTCCATTGCCGACGAAAACGGTGAGGTGGGGTGGGTGCCGCAAGGAGTATTCACGGAACTGGATGAGGCAATATTTGCGCTAGAGGCCGGTCAATATACTGACCCCATATCTGCGTCCTTTGGCGTGGTCATTGCATACGTTACCGAAGGGCCGGTGGACCACGAGCTATCTGAACAGATGCGAGCTACGCTGGCTGGCCAGCAAGGGTCAGACTGGTTCCAAAGTCAGCTTGTTGAGGCGATTGTGTCCTACGATTTTAACGATGATGACGTCAACTGGGTGACGCGACAGTTGCGGTAGTCGCTCCTTAGTAACACCTCAAACCGTTACTGCACGCTCATAGAGAAAGAGACGGATTTGGCAAAGACCGGAGCAATAGTCGTGGGGCTTATGGGCCTTGGGGTGGTAGGCGGAGGCGTCGCCCGGGTGCTGCATGAGAAGCAGGCTGCCATTGCCGGTCACCTGGGCAAGGACGTAGTGGTCAAAAGCGTCTTGGTCCGTGACCCTTCCAAGATCCGTAATGATGCCGCTCCCGGCCTATCGATAACCGCTAATGCTCAAGACCTCCTTGGTGACCCGGAGATAGATGTCATTGTGGAGGTCATGGGTGGTGAGCACCCTGCGCTGGAGTACATCCAATCAGCTATCCGTGCTGGCAAGCACGTGGTCACTGCCAATAAAGAGGTCATGGCCAAGCACGGGCCTGAAATACTCACCCTTGCCGGAGAGAACGGCATATCCGTACGCTTTGAGGCCAGTGTGGGCGGCGGCATCCCCATAATAGGGCCGCTGCTCCAAGACCTGCTGGCCAATGACATGACGGCGGTCCACGCCATCATCAATGGGACCACGAACTATATACTCACCAGCATGGCGCGAGAGGGCCTTGGCTTTGACGTGGCGTTGAAAAACGCACAAGAATTGGGTTACGCGGAGGCGGACCCCGCCAACGACATCCTAGGACTTGATGCAGCATACAAACTTGCGGTGTTAAGCACTCTTGCGTTCCACTCCAAGGTGCATGCTAGTGAGGTCTACTACGAAGGTATAGACAAGTTAGCGGCTGAAGACTTCCAGTACGCTGCTGAACTTGGTTACGTCATCAAGCTGCTCGCTATAGGACAGCGCAACGGCGACACCATCCAAGTGCGAGTCCACCCGGCCTTTGTGCCAATTGCGCATCCGCTGGCTAAGGTGGATGGAGTTCTCAACGCCGTTGAGCTCCAGGGAGACCTTGTAGGGCGGGTTATGTTCCAGGGCCCTGGGGCCGGTGACATGCCCACCACCAGCGCGGTCATTGGTGACGTACTGGAGATAGCCAGGAGCGTTGCCTCAGGCGGACAGCCTTCACCGCCGCCCCGGCTGGACAGAGACCTTGTCATTCAAGCCATGCCAGAAGTGGAGACCAAATACTATCTACGGCTTCACGCCAATGATAAGCCAGGCGTGATGGCCCAGGTAACTCGCGTGCTGGGTGACCACCAGGTGAGCCTGGCATCCGTCATCCAGAAGGCAAGCCTACAGGCAGACGGGCTGGCGGAGATTGTCATCACCACCCATGAAGCCAAAGAGTCCGGGGTTCAGGACGCGGTGCAGCGGCTCTCAGAGTTGGACGTTGTAAAAGAGGTATGCAACCTCGTGCGGATTGAAGAGTTAGTTTAGCGTGCCTAACATTTCGGGCGGAGCGCGCTACAATGGCGCCCGCGTCAATGAGGACAGAAGCATGAGAGACAGCGGTCGCACGCAACTGAGGGGTGTCTGATGGGACAGGGAGTCCTGCTCCACTATGCGGAGCACCTACCTCTTACGCCCCA
>CAVOAJ010000088.1:0-6929 GCA_963693605.1 Dehalococcoidia bacterium
GTGGGCCGGAACACCGCTCGGCGTTGGGCGCATCTGGCAGGCGTCTCACCAACGGCCACGGTGAAGGCGGACTTTGTGAACAAATTAGCGCCGGTGGGAGAGCAGGCTTAGAGGGAAAGGCTAGACCTTTCATCTCGACTGTATCGGGATTCAGGACCACGTACGGATAGACAGGATGATATATGGCTGACGAAATCACAATAACGATAGACGGCCAGGAGGTGAAGACCACCGCTGGCAAGATGCTTATTCAGGCCGCCAATGACGCGGGCGTCTACGTCCCATACCTCTGCTATCACCCCGGCATGAAGCCCTACGGCGCGTGCCGTATGTGCGTGGTGGAGGTGGAGGGCGCACCCGGTACGCCAGCCTCTTGCACGCTGCCCGTCCGTGACGGCATGGTGGTCAACACCAAGGGTGAGAACGCGGTGGCGGTGCGTGACACTACGCTGGACATGCTGCTGTCTGAGCACCCGCACGGCTGTCTGACCTGCCACCGAGTCGACCTATGTGGCCCCCAGGACATATGCCTGCGCCATGTGAGCGTTTTAGACCGTTGCGTGATGTGCCCCAAGAACGAGCGTTGTGAACTCAAAGACACCACGCGCTACCACACCATGCCAATGAACTCGCCACTGACGTACCAGTACCGTGGCCTCCAGGTGGAGAACAACGACCCTTTCTACGACCGTGACTACAACCTCTGCATTGTCTGCGCGCGGTGCGTCCGTGCTTGCGACGAAATACGCGGAGACGTGGCGTTGACCATGACGGAGCGCGCGGGACAGGTACTGGTAGGCACCTCCATGGGCGAATCGCTCTTGGAGTCAGGTTGCGAATTCTGTGGCGCTTGCTTGGATGTCTGCCCTGTGGGTGCGCTCACGGAGAGCAACTACAAGTGGGAGCGCGCCTCACGGGTTGAGAAGTCCGTATGTAACCAGTGCTCGGTCGGCTGCCAGATGACCTATGAGGTCAATGACCGGGAGCGTGTGGTGCGGGTTATCCCAGAGCTGAACGCGCCCGCCAACCACGGCCAGGCCTGCTTCAAGGGCAAGTTCGGGTTTGACTTCGTGAACTCCAAGGAGCGCCTGAAGACGCCCATGGTGCGTCGTGATGGCGTTCTGGAGCCAGCGTCGTGGGATGAGGCTCTGGACGTGGTTGCTGAACGACTTTCGCAATACAAGGGTGAAGGCTTTGCGCTGGTGGCAGACGCTCGCGGCACGAATGAGGAGCTCTACCTGGCGCAGAAGTTCTCCCGCGCCGTTATGCAGTCCAACAACGTGGACGTGGCTTCCAATCAGCGCCCTGGCGTGATGGAGGGGCTGGCTGATGTCTTTGGCTACTATGCTGGCACCGGCTCCATAGACGACTTACGGCATGCTGTCTGCGTGCTGTTGGTGAGCGCCAACGTCACCGAGGACAACAATGTGGTTGCGCTGCCCATCAAGCAACGGGTGCGGGCGGGTACGCAGAAGCTGATAGTCATCGACTCCCGTGAGGTGGAGATGACCCGCTACGCTCACCTCTGGCTGCGACCGTACCCCGGAACAGACTCCGCCGTCCTGGGCGGGATGCTGCGCGTGATTATGGACGAGGGCCTCGCGGACAGCGAGTACCTTATTCAGCGGTGCGAAGGTCTCGACGGCCTACGAGAGTCGCTCGCAGACTTCTCGTTGGAGGCGGTAGAGAAGGAGAGCGGAGTTCCTGCGGAGAAAATTCAGGAGGCGGCCAGGCTGTTTGCTCAGAGCGCCCCCGCCAGTATTGTGTACGCGTTGGATAACACCATAGGTGGCACGCGCCGGATAGCCTCTCGCGCCATTGCTAACCTTGCACTGGTTACGGCAAACGTTGGCAAGCCAGGGGCGGCAGTGCTGCCAATGCGCCTGGGCACCAATGAGCAGGGCGCGTGGGACGTGGGCTGTGCGTGGCGTATGCTGCCAGGCTCCGTACCCATCACCGACTCTGACGCGTTGGAGCGAGTGAGCAGTGCATGGGGCGTATCGTTGCCAGTGGCGCAGGCGCTGGGCGTGCGTGACGTTGCGCCTGCGGCTCTCGACGGTAGGTTGAAGGCGGCTATCGTCATTGGCGACCATGCGACCTACCACGACGACACTCTGGGCGACGTTCCCGGCGCGCTGGAGAAGCTAGAGTTCCTGCTGGCCATGGACACGTTCATGTCTCCCATCGCTGAACGGGCAGACGTGGTGCTCCCCGCCAGCGCGTTCCTGGAGACCAAGGGCACCTACACCAACCTGGAACGCCGTATTCAACCGCTGAAGAAGGTGTTCAAACTCAAGACGGTGGACTCCCGCCCAGGCTCTGAAATCATCAGTGACATTGCACGGCGCATGGGCGCGCAGGGCTTCGACTTCGACGGTCCTGAGCAGGTGCTGGATGAGATAGCCAGGGTGGTGCCGCACTACGCAGGCGTGTCATACCAGCGGCTGCTGGATGAGGCGGTTGTCACAATACGGCCTTCAACAGACAACCCCTTGCCCACACAGGTGCAGTACTCAGACAAGGTATCCATGGGCATTCAATGGCCCTGCGTATCAGCAGAAGACGCAGGTACGCCCACGCTATATGAGGAATCGTTCCTCCACGGCAAGGCCCGTGTCGCGGCGCTGACCTGGCGTGAGCAACCTAAACATGAGGACACGAAGTTCCCGTTACTCCTGGCCCACGGCAGGGTGCTGGTCCAGCCGGGGCAAGCGATGGATGTGGTGCAGGTGGAGCGCGTGTCCAAACGGCACTCCGTGATTGCGCTGCCCATGGCTGTGGGAGCGGGGGCAGGCCAAGCACTGGAGACCCCGCTGACGACCGGCCACGGGGTGCGAAACCGTATTGAGCGCCAAGAGCATGTGATCCTGACAGCCGCTGACGCCAAGAAAGCGGGAGTGTCGGACGGACAGCACGTAAAGGCTGTGACACGCACCGGCAAAGAGATAGCGGCGGTCGTTCAGGTGTCGCCTGAAGCCCTGCGAGGAGTCGTTTCGATTACCACGCTCTTTGGTGAATTGGCCTCGGAGCTGGATGCATCGTCCCACCCTGACGCCATGAACCATGTCCCCAGACTTGAGGTGGAGCCGGTGCGGTTGGAGTCTGTGTAGTTTTTGCAATTGCGGTTTGTGCCCACTGGGCATGGCCGGGTACGATATCAATAAGGCAACAACACCCCCTAGGAGGACTGCAGAGTGACGTCATCGCAACCCAAGCAGAGCCAAGCGGAACGCCTGGCCAGCCTACCAAAAGCCAAAATTGTTAAACGTACTGACCTAACCGATGACCTGTTCATCGTCTGGCTGGAAACGGGAGTCCCGTTTACCTTCAAGGCAGGCCAGTACATCACCATTGGTTCTCATGGCCTTGAGCGGCCATATTCCATAGCCTCTGCGCCTTACGAATCGCTGGTGGAGCTTTTCATTGAATACATCCTGCCGGAGCATGGCGGGAAGCTGACGCCGCACCTGTGGGCGCACAAGGAGGGTGATGAGGTGTCCATGCGGCCACGGGCCAAGGGCATCTTCACTTTTCAGCCGCAGTACAAAGACCATGTGATGGTATCCACCGTCACGGGAGTTGCGCCCTTTGTCAGCATGATTCGCCAGTACCTACATGATGGCCTTGAGGGGCACCGCTTCTTCATCATGGAGGGCGCAAGCCACATGAACGAATTTATCTACGATGGTGAGTTGGGCGGACTTGCGGAGAAGTACCCTGACAGCATCGTGTTCCTGCCATCGGTGAGCCGCCCCAAGGAGGCGCTCAATGCTGAATGGACCGGACTGACCGGCCGCATCAACACCCTGGTGGAGGACCATTTAGAGAAGTGGGGCCTCAAGAAAGAGAACACCCTGGTCTACACCTGCGGCCACCCCATGATGATTGAAGACGTGAAGGAACGCCTCACCCCCAAGGGCTGGAGCGTTCAGGAAGAGCGGTTCTGGAAAGAGGAGGGTGAAGAGTAGGGCGGTGGGTACATTTGCATTGTAAAAAGGGGCGCGTAAGAGCGCCCCTTTCTTTTGGCGGAGCTATGCTATGGTCTTGCGCAAGGATCACAACTCCATGGAGCGTGTCATGGCCCAGCTTGTAGACATCTCACATGAAAGCTTGCTGGAAACGGCAGGACTCCTCTGTCGGGCCTTTCAAAACTATCCCATGCTGGCCTACGTCTTTGGCGGGACCCCAGTGCTGGATGACCCTGTCTACCTGGAGTTCTTTCACTTCTCCTCCCAGATACGGACAGACCTGGGATGGCCTCTGATTGGCGTGGAAGAGGATGGGGTATTGGTCGCTGCCATGGGACTGTCGCTTGCGGATGAACAGGAGTGGCCGGAGTCGCTCCAATTTGCCCAGCAGGGGTTTATGGACAGACTCGGGCCGGAACGGTCAGACAGGCTTGAGGTCTACGGCGGTGCCGCGGAGTCCCACCGCAGAAAAGAGCCGCATTACTACGTGGGATTCATTGGCGTGAACCCGTCAGCCCAGGGTAAGGGGTACGCCCGGTTGCTCTTGGATGAGGCGCATCACATGTCGGACGCAGATGCCAGTTCCACGGGGATTGGTCTGGACACCAATACGCCAAAGAACGTTGAGATATATGAGCACTTTGGCTATAAGGTGATAGCGTCATCAGAGGTGGGGCCAGTGCCACTGTGGAGCATGTTCAGGGCCAAGTAGCAGCTCTCCAGATTAGGCTTCATGCCCTGCTTAGGATTCCACGTCCCTCACCAGATCAAGCACTTCCTGTACGTGGCTGCCCATGCTGATTTCGTTGTGGTGAACGCCACGGATGACGCCTCCCTTGTCCACAACGTAGGTTGTCCGGGAGGTGCCAAGCCCAAAACGGCGACGCACGTCGTAGAGGCGGATGATGGTCTTGTCCACGTCTGAGATGAAATGGAAAGGGAGGTCAAGGCTGTCCCTGAAACGCATCTGCGTCTCCACCGGATCGGGGCTGATGCCCACAATTATGGTGTCCTTGGTTGTTACGGCTTCAAAATTATCACGGAAGCCGCGGGCCTCAATCGTTCAGCCCTTGGTGAATGCCTTGGGGAAGAAGTAGATAACCACGTTCTTTGTCTCGGCCCAATCCGAGAGCTTGAAGGACTCTCCCGTTTCCAGCACCGCATCAAAGTCCGGCGCCGCCGTGCCAAGTTTGAGCATGTATCTCTCCCTTTCAGGCCAGGGTAACCTGCTGCCGGAGCGTGACGTGCCCTCTCCGGTGCCGTACCATAATTCAGCGTAACGCATCTATTAGATGTAGGCCACATAAAAAGGCTGGCATTGCACATAGCGGAGGGTGACTATGGAGATTAAAGAGTTGGGCCACGTGGTTTTGTACGTAAGCGACCTTGAACGCTCACGCCACTTCTACGGCGATGTGTTGGGATGGAAGGAGGCCGCACGACTGGGGAACGCTGGTGTGATGTTCTCCTCCGGTCGCACGCACCATGAGCTGCTGTTGCTGGACGTGGGGAAAGACGCCGCGCCTATCCCGCAAGGCCGTCGGGTTGGCTTGTATCACATAGCGCTCAAGGTGGGCGACACCGACGATGAACTGCGCGAGGCGCTTCAGCACATCACCAACGAGGGCGTGACCATGGTTGGCTCAGCGGACCACGGCGTGACCCACAGCCTTTACATCAAAGACCCTGACGGCAACGAAATTGAGCTATACGTGGATGTCGATTCCACATGGCGTGAGCACCCGGAAGCCGTCGCTGCTACTGGGACAAGGCCACTACGACTTTAGGGGCGTTGCCGCAAAGGCCGCTCTCGTGAAACCGCCCATGCGTAAAGTAGGCCGGCGGCAGCCATGATCGCCGCGCCACCGGCATAGGTCCAGCCGAACCCCACGTTGGTCGCCAACAGTAACCCCACGAAGGGGCCTGTGCCAGAACCCACGTCCTGCCATGTGGCGTATCTGCTCAGCACCGAGGCCCTGCGCTCTACCGGAGCCAGCCCACCTATAGAGGCGTTCAGCGCCACCACCAACGCGGTACCAGCTATGAACAGTACGCTGACGGCTGGAAAGACCACTACTAACGACCGTTCAACCGCTATCAAGGCCAGCGCTGTGGTCACGATAGCGATTGAAACTAGGATAATCTTGTTCCGGCCTATGCGGTCTGAGGCGTGGCCAAATATCACGCTCAAGCCAAGGTCGCCAGTCCAGCGGACGCCCAGAAGGAGGCCGCTCAACAACCCGACGCCGATGGTCAGCCCCATGACGGTTGTGCCGTCGCTTGCGATGGTCCGTAGTAGATACCCAGCGGTGGCTACCATGAGGCCAGAGACCACTAGACCAAAGACGAAAATCTGAATGTTGACCATCATGATTAACGGTGACGGGCCAGCCATGGTTGCGGACTCAACCCTCAAACTTTCAACACTGTCTGCCGCCAAATCCTTCCGTCGTCCAAGGGTGTGAGGCACCTGACTGAAGGGCACCAGGGTAAAGGCAAAAAGCGTCAGCCCACCGAGGACGAGGAACGTCTCTCGTCCGCCTATGGAGTCAGCCAGCACGCCACCCAGAAGAACAGCGACCAGACTGCCGCCCCTGGCACCGCCGTAGAGCACTCCCATGAGCCGTCCGATGTTGGCGCTGGAACCTGTTCCTATGACGGCCAGATAGCCGCCCAGTCGCAGGAGCGACCACGATATGCCCCAAGCGCCGTGGGCCAGAAAGAGCGGCCAGAAGCCGGTAAAGAACCCATAGCTGAAGGTGGTGACTGCGGCTAGGGCAATGGCAAAAAGGAACGGGCCATGAAAACCCATTCGTTCAAATGCCCAACCGGCGGCGGTGTTGGAGACCAACCGGATGTAACGGTTGACGCCAAGGATGAGGCCCACAGCCGTGGGAGATACCGCAAAGGCGTCCAATTTGGACGGAAGAATCGCATAGAGAGCGCTGTCCCCAAGGAGGC